>JAWLEL010000110.1:0-7332 GCA_041686165.1 Lentibacter sp. | reverse complement strand
TGCTTGTGAAGCGGCGCGAAAGCCGCCAGACTGCGCGCATGACCCGCCCCAGCCCTCTCGCCGATGAAGCCTTCGCCCATGCCCCGATCGGGCTGGCCCTGCTGGAAAACCGCATCATCCGTGAGGCCAATGCCCAGTTCGCCGAGACTTTCGGCGACACGCCCGAAAGCTACCGCGACGTCCCGCTGGCCGAGCTCTACCCCTCGCGCGAGGATTACGAGCGCATCGGCGCGCGCGGGCTGGCCGTCATGCGCGAGACGGGCCGCTACTCGGACGAGCGCATCATGCGCCGCCGCTCAGGGGAGCTCTTCTGGTGCCGCGCGCGGGGCCGCTCGCTCACACCGGGCGATCCCTTCCGCCGCTCGGTCTGGAGCTTCGCCGACCTGTCCACGGAGCGCCCCGTCGTCGAGCTCACGCAGCGCGAGCGCGACGTCGCGATTCTCACATGCCGCGGCCTCACCTCGAAGGAAATCGGCCGCGAACTGGCGCTCAGCTACCGCACGATCGAAGTCTACCGTGCCCGCCTGCAGCAGAAATTCGGCGCGCGCAAACTGGCCGAGCTGGTGGCCAAACTCTCGGGCATGCCGCTTTGAGCGCGCATTTCCCCTCGCCAAAACGTCCCGTAGCGCCCAGACTGGACGTGATCAAACCGCCTTTTCACGCCAAGGGACTTGGCCTATAACGCCCCAAGCGCTGACCCTCCGTCACCCGGCCGCATGCGGGACCGAAGGGAGAAAAGCCAAAGCAAATCGAGGATAGCATGACCAAAAAAGCCGGCACTCACGACACCGACGTGTCCTTCATCGAAGCTCTCGCCAAGATCCTCGGCGAAAACGACCTGACCGAGCTGTCCGTCAAACGCGACTACGGTGAAAATGACAGCCTGAACGTGCGCGTCAGCAAGAAAGTCGAGACCGTTCAACAGGTTGCCGCCGCGCCCGCGCCCGCGCCCGCCCCGGCTCCTGCCGGTGCAGCCGCCCCCGCGCCCGCGCCCGAAGCTGGCGAAGACCCGGCTTCGCATCCCGGCGCCGTGAATTCGCCCATGGTCGGGACGATCTATCTTCAGGCCGAGCCTGGCGCCCCGCAGTTCGTCTCCGTCGGCCAGCAGGTGAGCGAAGGCGACACGCTGCTCATCGTCGAGGCGATGAAGACCATGAATCACATCCCCGCGCCCCAGGCGGGCACGGTCAAGCGCATCCTCGTCTCCGACGGCGATGCCGTCGAGTTCGGTGCGCCGCTCGTCATCATCGAGTAAGGATCAGAAATGATTGACAAAATCCTCGTCGCCAACCGTGGTGAGATCGCCCTGCGCGTGATCCGCGCCTGCCGCGAGATGGGCATCCAGTCGGTCGCCGTGCATTCCACCGCGGATGCCAACGCGATGCATGTGCGCATGGCAGATGAATCGGTCTGTATCGGCCCGCCCCCCTCGACGGAAAGCTACCTGTCCCAGCCCGCGATCATCGCCGCCTGCGAGATCACAGGCGCCCAGGCGATTCATCCCGGTTATGGGTTCCTGTCGGAAAATGCGCAATTCGTGCAGATCGTCGAGGACCACGACCTGACTTTCATAGGCCCGACAGCCGAACACATCCGCATCATGGGCGACAAGATCACCGCCAAGGAGACCATGATCAAGCTCGGCGTGCCTTGCGTGCCCGGCTCGGAAGGCGGCGTCACCTCGCTCGAGGAGGCCAAGCGCCTGGGCAAGGAAATGGGCTATCCGGTCATCATCAAGGCCACCGCCGGTGGCGGCGGCAAGGGCATGAAGGTGGCAGCTTCCGAGGCGGAAATGGAGCGCGCCTTCATGACCGCCCGTGCAGAGGGCAAGTCCAACTTCGGCAACGACGAAGTCTATATCGAGAAATACCTGCAAAAACCGCGCCATATCGAGATCCAGGTCTTCGGCGACGGCAAGGGCAATGCCGTGCACCTGGGCGAGCGCGACTGCTCGCTCCAGCGCCGACACCAGAAGGTCTTCGAGGAAGCCCCCGGCCCCTCGATTTCCCCCGAGGAACGCGCCCGCATCGGCGATATCTGTGCGAAGGCCATGGCCGACATCAACTATATCGGCGCCGGCACGATCGAATTTCTCTACGAGGACGGCGAGTTCTTCTTCATCGAGATGAACACGCGCCTGCAGGTCGAACACCCCGTGACCGAGGCGATCCTGGGGGTCGATCTGGTCCGCGAGCAGATTCGCGTTGCCGAAGGTCTGCCCATGTCCTTCACGCAGGACGACCTCCAGATCAACGGCCATGCGATCGAAGTGCGCATCAACGCCGAGAAGCTGCCCAATTTCTCGCCCTGCCCGGGCAAGATCACGCAGTATCACGCCCCCGGCGGCCTCGGCGTGCGCATGGATTCGGCGCTCTATGACGGCTATTCCATCCCGCCCTATTACGACAGCCTCATCGGCAAGCTCATCGTCCATGGCCGCGACCGGCCCGAGGCCTTGGCGCGGCTGAACCGCGCGCTTGGCGAGCTGATCGTCGATGGCGTTGACACGACCGTGCCGCTCTTTCACGCGCTGCTGGGCGAAGAGGATATCATCACGGGCGATTACAACATCCACTGGCTGGAGAAATGGCTGGAAACCAATCTCGGCGAGGCATGAGCCTGTCCCCCGAGCTGGTCCTGAAAGCCTATGCATCGGGTGTTTTTCCGATGTCAGAATCTCGGGATGAGCCGGAGGTCTTCTGGGTCGACCCCGAGCGCCGCGGCATACTTCCGCTGGACGGCTTCCACATCTCCCGAAGCCTTGCGCGCCGCATGAAGAAAGGCGGCTATCGACTTGCGATCAATGAGGATTTTACCTCCGTAATAGAAGCTTGCGCAAGCCGTGAGGAGACATGGATCAACGCCGAGATCATGTCGGTCTACACCGCGCTGCATCACGCCGGCTTCGCCCATTCCTTCGAAGTGCACGAGGGCGGCAGGCTCATCGGCGGCACATACGGGCTGGCGCTTGGCAGGGCGTTCTTCGGTGAAAGCATGTTCTCGGCAGCGCGCGACGGCTCCAAGATCACCCTGGCCCATCTCGTCGATCACTTGCGCCGCACGGGATTCACGCTCTTCGACACGCAGTTCCTCACGCCCCATCTCGCCTCGCTCGGCGGTATCGAGATCAGCCGCGCGGACTATCACGCTCGGCTCGGCGAGGCGCTGACCTATCAATCCGACATCCTGTCACTCGAGCCCGAGCAGGATCCACGTCAGGTCTTGCAGCGCATCACCCAGACGTCATAGCGCGCATCGTCGAGCGCGTTCAAAGCGGGCGACGAGGCGATCATCCAGCCCTGGAAGGCGTTTTCGCTCTCCCCGATTTCGCGAATCGTCATGAAGGCGTAGGCATCGCCCGCGGCATTCTCCGTGGGATAGCGGCACTCGCCCAGCGAGATCACCAGCCCCCCGTATTCGGCGCTGGTTCCATTGGTGAGCTCGATATCCGTTGTCTTGCCGTTCACCTTGTCGAGTGCGCGCAGCACGGCACCGGCGCCCACACTCGCTTGCTGGGCCACGCCCGCCTGCGCGCAGAGCATCAAGGCAAGGATTGTGGCAAGACGCTTCATTCACCGTCTCCAGCCACGAACTTGAGCAGCAGCGAGATCAGCGAAACCGAGCCTTGGGTGTCGAGAATCTCGTCGCCGGGCTCGAAGAAGAACGGCGAACCGCCCGGCATGATTTCCACGAAGTTACCGCCCAAAAGGCCTTCCTGGCTCACCAGCACGGCGCTGTCATCCGGGATCTTCACCCCGTCGCGCAGGCTCATGGTGGTCTCGGCGCGGAAGGTCTCCTGGCTGAGGGACACATCGCTCACGGTGCCGACCTTGACCCCGGCGAGCCGCACATCCGTGCCCACGCTCACGCCCTCGAGCGAGCGGAAGGAGGCCGTCAGCGGATAGCCCCCCGACTGCACGGTGAAGCCCGTCGCCTGGCCGGTGTAGAGCACGAAGCCGATAGCCGCGGCCAGGACCGCGCCGCCAACCAGAACTTCTGTCTTGTTTTCAGACATCTATTAGCCGTTCCTTATTCGGGAACCCACGCCTCGTAGTCGCGGCGCTCGGCGGGCTCCTTGCGGCGCAGCGAGCCGTCGGGCGCATAGGCCAGCGGCGTGCCTGTCAGGTTCGGCACATGCGCCTTTTCCCAGGACTTGTGCGGCAGAGGCGTGTCGCTCGGCGGCTCCTTGAAGGTGTGATGCAGCCAGCCGTGCCAGTCCGGGTCTACCCGGCTCGCCTCGGCCTCGCCATTGAACATCACCCAGCGGCGCTTGCCATCGCGCGTTTCAAAGAAGACATTGCCTTGCGTATCCTCGCCCACCTTGCGCCCCTTGCGCCAGGTATAGAACTGGGTGTTCAGCGTCGAGCCGTGCCACCACGTCGCGATGCGAAGAACCGATTTCAATCTGCCCATAAAAGCCTCCGGCTGTCTTGTCCTAGGATATGGCGCAAATCGGCTCCGAGGTCCAGCCTCGCTTGCGGCCTAATTGCCCCATTGGGCCGAAACCCGCGCGAGAAGCGTAGCGGCATGAGGCGCTTGCTGCTAAGGATCGGCATAAGAACACGAGCAAGAATACGGGCAGCCAGATGACCGCGAAACCCGGTGCGCCGCATGTCGCCGAATGCAAGGGAGTGAAGGTTCCGCCTTCCCCCTATCTCAACGAAACGCGTATTCGCCGGATCAACGAGGCCCGCTATGAAGGCCAGGAGATCGCCGGCGCCCTCGCCGTGACGGGCCCCGAGGATCGCGTGATCGAGCTTGGCGCGGGGCTGGGGGTCGTCGGTGCCGTGGTCCAGCGCAATGCGCGGCCCGCCGCCATGGTCTCCTTCGAGGCCAACCCCGAGATGATCCCCCATATCGAGGCGCTCTACGCGCTCAACCGGATCAAGTCGAAGATCAGGCTGCACAACAAGGTTCTGATGGCTGCGCCCGAGCGGCCGGATCATGTCTCCTTCTTCCTGCGCAATTCCTTTCTCGGCTCCTCGCTGGCCGACACCGAAAAGCGTGAAACGCGCGAGGTCCACGTGCCCACGGCCGATTACGAGGCGCTGCGGACAAGCTTCGCGCCGAGCGTGCTCATCATGGATATCGAGGGCGGCGAGCTGGAGCTTCTGCGCCATGCCTCGCTGGAAGGACTGCGCGCCATGGTGATCGAGTTTCACCCGGAGGTCTACGGCCGGTCCGGCATGCGCGAATGCAAGAATATCCTGCGGGACGCGGGTTTTCAGAAGGTCGAGGAGGTCTCGACCCGCACGGTCTGGACAGTGCGGCGGCCTGCGCCTTCGCAAGTGGCCGATGCGCCGCCGGCCCCCGATGCCGGTTGGTCCCGCAGCTTGCGCGAAGTGCCTTCGGCGCGCGTCGTCCCGCCGGTGTCTGGCGGTCTGGTGCAGGCCTCGGGCGTGCTCGATGCCGCGGGGGCCCACGTGCCGGAAGGCGCGCTCTGGCGGCGTGATCGCCCCATCAGCACCGCGCCACAGGACCCTGGCAAGATTGAAGAAAAACTTGAGGGCACTTGGCTCTGGGGCGGCCCGCTCTGGCTCCATTTCGGCCATTTCCTCGCCGAAAGCCTCGCCCGGCTCTGGCCGCTGGAAACGCACCGAGGGAAGATCGACGGCATCCTCTTCACCCCCAAGCGCCCGCGCAATGCCGATCGCATCAAGCGCTGGCAATGGCAGGTCTTCTCCGAGCTTTGCCCGGGGATGGAGGTCAAACTCGCCGCTGCGCCGGTGGAGGTCGAGCGGCTTCTCGTGCCGGGACAGGGCTTTGGCCTCGGGCCGATCAGCTCGGGCACCCCGGAGTTCCGCAGCTTCATGAAGGCCCGTTTCGGTGCAGGCATCGCCCCCGATGGCCCCGAGCGGCTCTACATTTCGCGCTCGCGCTTCGAGTTCCGCAAGGGCTCGCTTATCGGCGAGGCGCGTTTCGAGCGCCATCTCGAAGAGCACGGCTACACGATCTTTCACCCACAAGAGCATGATATCCCGACACAAATCGCATGTTACAAGGCCGCGCAGAAGGTCATTGCCGCCGAAGGCTCGGCCATTCACCTTCTGGCGATGGTCGCACCGCCCGAGCAGAAGCTGGCCATCGCCGTGCGCCGCCGCTCCTCGGCGACGGGCTATCTGGAAAATCATCTCAGGGCCTTTGGCGGTATCGAGCCGCTCAGCATCGACGCGCTGGCGCGCAACTGGATGCCCGAGGGCGAGCGCCGCGCCCGCCATGCCCTCGGCGAGATCGACTTCCCCCGCCTTCAGGACGCCCTGCTCATGGGGGGCTTCATCGAGCCCGCGCCCGACGCCTGGGAAAACCTCGATAAGGCCGAAGTGGCGGCGCTGCTGGGCGACGGCTATCGCGTGGTCTGAGCCGCGCGCTGGCGGCGATACAGGATAAATGAAAACGCCCCGCAGCCTGCCTGGCCCGGGGCGATCCAATCAGTCGGGGCGGCGCGGCTCAGCTGGCCGTCGTGCCTTCCTTCTTGCTCTCCTGCTGGTCGGCATAGATGATCAGCGGCGCGCTGTCGCTTATCACGGCCTCCTCGTTGACGACGACTTCCTCGACGTTGTCCAACGCGGGAACATCGAACATCGTGTCCAGCAGGATATCCTCGAGCAACGAGCGCAGGCCCCGCGCGCCTGTCTTGCGCTGGATGGCGCGGCGGGCGATCGCCTTGAGCGCATCGTCGGTGAAGCTCAGCTGCGCGTTTTCCAGCTCGAAAAGCCGCTGGTATTGCTTGACCAGCGCGTTCTTCGGCTCGGTCAGGATCGTCACGAGCGCATCCTCGTCGAGGTCTTCGAGCGTCGCCAGCACAGGCAGACGGCCGACGAATTCCGGGATCAACCCGAATTTCAGAAGATCTTCCGGCTCGAGGCTGCGGAAGGTCTCGCCCACGCCCATCTCGCTCTCGTCGCGCACATCCGCGCCGAAGCCCATGGCGCTGCCCTTGCCGCGCTGCTTGATGATCTTGTCGAGGCCGGCGAAAGCCCCGCCGCAGATGAAGAGAATGTTCGTCGTGTCCACTTGCAGGAACTCCTGCTGGGGATGCTTGCGCCCGCCCTGCGGCGGCACGGCGGCGACCGTGCCTTCCATCAGCTTCAGCAGGGCCTGCTGCACGCCCTCGCCGCTCACATCGCGGGTGATCGAGGGATTCTCGCTCTTGCGCGTGATCTTGTCGACCTCGTCAATATAGACGATCCCGCGCTGCGCCTTCTCGACATTGTATTCAGAGGCCTGCAGCAGCTTGAGGATGATGTTCTCCACGTCCTCGCCGACATAGCCCGCCTCGGTCAGCGTCGTGGCATCGGCCATGGTGAAGGGCACATCGAGGATGCGCGCCAG
>JAWLEL010000109.1:1022-7343 GCA_041686165.1 Lentibacter sp. | reverse complement strand
CGCGGTGCCTCCCGCGATTGATGAGGACGGGAGCACTGTCGTGCTCGAGATTGCCATGCCAGCAGACCCCGTGCCCGAGAGCCCGCCCGAGATGATCAGCCTTGGCGTCGGCCCGGCAGAGGTCGTGCGGCAGCTGACCGGCCCACACTCTGCCAACGCGACTGACCGCTGGAACGTCCACGGAACCGACCTGGGCCACATGATCCGCCACAAGGGCGGGCTCTATATGGTATTCGGGGACACCTACGGGCTCGACGGCAGTGCATGGCGCAGCAGCACGATGGCGCGGATCGACGACCCCCATGACGCCTTCGACTTTGCGCATATGATCACCGGTCCGGACGGCGCGGCGAAGGAACTCATCCGCTCTGCCAAGATCCCCGGTGTAGAGTGGACCGTCATTCCCACCAACGGCATCTCGCTTGGCGACCGGATGGTGCTGCACTACATGACTGTGCGGATGTGGACATCGGATGGTCGCTGGCTGGTCAAGAACTCCGGCCTCGCCTACTCCGATGACGACGGGCAGACTTGGCAGCGCTCGCCAACGGCCATCTGGAGCAACGGGTCCGGCTTCGAGCAGGTGGCTTTTGTCGATCAGGGCGAGTTCATCTACACTTTCGGCATACCCGAGGGCCGCTTTGGCGCGATAAGGCTGCGCCGTGTCGCCCGCAATGACCTGTTTGATCCTGCCGCCTATCGCTACTGGGATGGTCAAGGCTGGGTCGCCGACCACCGCGCCGCCTCCACCGTCGTGCCGGCACCGGCGGGCGAGATGTCGGTCGCCTGGAGCGCCCACCATGACCGCTGGCTGATGATGTATCTCGACGAGACGAAAGCTGCGATCGTCCTGCGCACAGCCATGGACCTTGTCGGCCCGTGGAGCGCAGCGGAGACGGTTGCGCATGCGCGCGACTACCCGGGACTCTACGCCCCCTACATCGTGCCGGGAGATCCGCTCGACACGGAGGTTCGATTCACCATGTCCCGGTGGAAGCCTCTCTACAACGTGTTCCTGATGCGTGCCCCTCTCCACCTCGACACACCCGTTTTCGCGACGGCAGAGGACGATGCCACATCGCAGACCAGACGGAACAGAACCAAACACCGGTGAGACGCCTTGGCGCAGGTTCCGCATCCTGGCGGTGAACGGCGATTGCTGCCGAGAGAACCTGTGCCTTCCACTCGGTAGCTTGCTTCGCAATCGCCTGCCGACCGACGGATGGCCGGCACCAGCATCTCGGGAGCCGTGTGACGCAGGAACTGGATTCACTGGGGCGGAGATCCGCCACGTCCCGCGAATTCTTGACTAGCTGCCCCGATAAGTCGAATACCCGAAGGGCGAAAGCAGGAGCGGCACGTGGTAATGCGCGGCCTCGGACATGCCGAAGCGGATCGGGACCACGTCAAGAAAGCGTGGGCTCTCGGGCGGCGTGCCTATGGCATCCAGATAAGCGCCCGCGTGGAAGACCAGCTCGTATTCCCCGGTTTCGAAGGCTGCAGCAGGTAGGATCTGCTCGTCAGTGCGCCCGTCATTGTTGGTGACCAGTGTCTTCAGCAGGCGGCGTCCACCGTCCAGCCGGAACAGCTCGATCTTCAGGCCCTCGGCCGGACAGCCGCGCGCCGTGTCGAGAACATGTGTCGTCAGATAGCCGCTCATCGCTGGATCCTCCGTATTGTCCACCTCTCTTCTAGCCATCCTGAACGCAAAGAGCCAAACTTCACTTGCCTAAGGCAGCTTAAAGAATTTTTTGAAAAACTTCAGTGATTTTATAGTCTATCAAGCGAGAAACCCATCGAAGGACAAGACCCGTGCAACGCTATCCCCGCGATATGAGAGGCTATGGAGCCAACCCGCCGGAGGCAAATTGGCCAGGTGGCGCGCGCATCGCCGTGCAGATCGTGCTCAACTACGAAGAAGGCGGCGAGAACAATATCTTGCACGGGGACGCCGCCTCCGAAGCCTTCTTGAGCGAGATCACCGGCGCAGCGCCATGGCCCGGGCAGCGGCATTGGAACATGGAATCAATCTATGAATACGGTGCCCGCGCCGGCTTCTGGCGGGTGCATCGCCTGTTGCAGGATACACCGGTCACGGTCTTCGGCGTGGCCACGGCCCTCGCCCGCGCGCCTGAGCAGGTCGCGGCAATGAAGGCCTCCGCCTGGGAAATCGCCTCGCATGGGCTGAAATGGATCGAGCACAAGGACATGGACGCAGCCGAAGAGCGCGCCCAGATCCGCGAGGCGATCCGCCTGCATGAAGAGGTGACAGGTGCGAAACCGCGTGGCTGGTATACCGGCCGCGCCTCGATGAACACGATCGCGCTCGCCGCCGAAGAGGGCGATTTCACCTATATCGCCGACAGCTACGCCGACGATCTGCCCTATTGGGTCCGCGCGGGCGGGAAGGATCAGCTCATCGTCCCCTACACGATGGATTGCAATGACATGCGTTTTGCCATCCAGGCGGGCTTCACCGACGGCGCGCAGTTCGAAGGGTATCTCAAGGACAGTTTCGACATGCTCTACGCCGAAGGCACGGCCGACGCGCCGAAGATGCTCTCGATCGGGCTGCATTGCCGTCTCATCGGGCGCCCTGGTCGCGCCATGGCGCTCAAGCGTGTGCTGGAGCACATGCAGGCCCATGAGGGTGTCTGGTTCGCCACTCGCGAGCAGATCGCGGAACATTGGGCCAAGCAGCACCCGCCGCTCAGCGCACAGCGGCCCTCCGAGATGGACAAGGACGCTTTCGTCGCGGCTTTCGGAGGGATCTTCGAGCACAGCCCCTGGATCGCCGAGCGCGCCCATGATCTGGAGCTTGGCCCGATGCACGACCGCGCCGCCGGTGTGCACAACGCCCTGACGCGCGCCTTCCGCAGCGCATCTCCCGACGAGCGCCTCGCCGTGCTCAATGCTCACCCCGACCTTGCGGGAAAACTCGCCTCCGCCGGACGGCTCACCGCCGAGAGCACCGCCGAGCAGGCAGGTGCCGGGCTCGACATGCTCACCGACGAAGAGCGCGAGACGTTCCAGAAGCTCAATGCCGACTACGTCGCGCGGCACGGGTTTCCTTTCATCATCGCGGTGAAGGACAACACCAAGCAGAGCATCCTTGATGCCTTCCACCGCAGGATCGGGAACGACCGCGAGACCGAGTTCGCCGAAGCCTGCCGACAGGTCGAGCGGATCGCCGAGCTGCGCCTGATCGAGGCGCTCGGCGCATGACCCGGCGCATCGTGACAGAGCCCCTGACGGCCGCGGCCTTCGCCCCTTTCGGCGAGGTTCTGGACGCAACGGGAGCGCCGGACAAGATGATCAATCAGGGTCTCTGCGCGCGCTTTCACGACCTGGCCACGCTCGATTTCGTCGAGGGCCGCGCCGGGATCAGCCTCTTTCAGGCCGAGCTGCGCGCCCTGCCCTACCGGCTGGACATGATGGAACGGCACCCGCTCGGCTCGCAGGCCTTCATCCCGATGTCGCAGGACGGCTTCCTGGTCATCGTCGCCGAAGACGACAGCGGCCGCCCCGGACGGCCCCGCGCCTTCCAGTCCGCGCCCGGGCAGGCGATCAACTTTCACCGCGGCACATGGCACGGCGTGCTCACCCCGCTCTCGGGGTCGGGCCTCTTCGCCGTGATCGACCGGATCGGCGCGGGCGACAACCTCGAAGAAGCCTGGTTCGAAACCCCTTGGGAGGTGGTCAAGGCCGGATAGACTATTGGCCGCTCGGAGGAGGAGCGGCCCTGAACACGGGAAAACGGAGGAATACCCATGAGCGACGCAACAATCGGGACGCCGGAGCAACTGCGCGATCCCAACTACACACCCCCCATCGCCAAGGCCGTGCCATTGGGAATCCAGCACGTCCTGGCGATGTTCGTCTCCAACGTCACACCGGCGATCATCGTCTGCGGTGCGGCCGGTTTCGGCTACGGATCGAACTCGCCGGACTTTCCGCAGATGATCTACATGATCCAGATGTCCATGTTCTTCGCGGGCGTCGCCACGCTGATCCAGACCATCGGCCTCGGCCCGGCGGGCGCGCGCCTGCCCATCGTGCAGGGCACGAGCTTCGCTTTCATTCCGATCATGATCCCGCTGGTGGCGGGAAAGGGCGTCGATGCCATCGCCGTGCTCATGGGCGGTATCGTCGTGGGCGGGCTCTTTCATGCCTTCCTCGGTCTCTTCATCGGCCGCTTGCGCTTCGCGCTGCCCCCGCTTGTCACGGGCCTCGTCGTCACGATGATCGGCCTCGCGCTCGTCAAGGTCGGGATCCAGTATGCCGCCGGCGGCGTGCCCGCCATCGGCACTCCCGAGTATGGCTCGCTCATGAACTGGACCATGGCCGGGGTGGTGATCCTCGTCACGCTTGGCCTGAAGTTCTTCGCGCGCGGGATGCTCTCTGTCTCGGCGGTTCTGATCGGCCTGCTGGTGGGCTATGCCTTTGCCTTCGCCATGGGAGAAGTGAGCCTTGCCAATGTGGGCAATGCCGCGCCCTTCGCCCTGCCCAACCCGCTGCATTTCGGGCTCGAGTTCACCGTCGCCGCGGTCATCGGCTTCTGCCTGATGTCCTTCGTCTCCGCCGTCGAGACAGTGGGCGACGTGTCCGGGATCACGAAGGGCGGCGCAGGCCGTGAAGCCACCGACAAGGAAATCGAGGGCGCGACCTATGCCGACGGGATCGGCACCGCTGTCTCCGGCCTTTTCGGGGCCCTGCCGAATACCTCCTTCAGCCAGAATGTCGGCCTCATCGCCATGACCGGCGTCATGAGCCGCCATGTCGTCACGATCGGCGCGTTCTTCCTGATCCTGTGCGGCCTTGTCCCCAAGGTCGGGGCGGTGATCTCCTCGATTCCCATCGAGGTGCTGGGCGGCGGGGTGATCGTCATGTTCGGCATGGTCGTCGCGGCGGGCATCTCGATGCTGTCGGACGTCGCGTGGAATCGCCGCAACATGGTGATCTTCGCGATCTCGCTCTCACTCGGCCTCGGGCTTCAGCTTGAACCCGGCGCGCTCCAGCACCTGCCCGAAACCATCAAGGTACTGGCAACATCGGGCATCCTGCCCGCGGCGCTGATCGCCATCGTGCTCAACCTCGCCCTGCCCGAAGACCTGGCAGGCGAGTCGACCGAAGAGGTCTCCGGCGGCATGTCCGGCCATGGTTCTGGGTCGCTCCCGCGCGAGTGAATCCCATCCTGAACAGCAAAAGGCCTCCGCTCCGGCGGGGGCCTTTTCTATTGTCAGCCGGTGCCGCTCAGATCTCCACTTCGATGGCCACACCTTTCTTGATTGCAAGGCCGACAAGGGCTGCCGCAACGGCAAGGTCTTGCAAGCCGACCCCCGTCCCGTCAAAAACCGTGATCTCATCGGCGTCAGTCCGCCCGGCAACCTGCCCATTGATGACCGCCCCGATCTCGCGGATGTCGCCCGCCTCGGTAAGCCCCTGAGAAACGGCATGCTGGGCCTCCCCGAGGCTGACCGATTGCGCGACCTCGTCGGTAAAGACCGCCGCTCGCGCCACAAGCTCCGGCGCAAGCTCCTGCTTGCCCTTCGTATCCGTGCCCATCGCGGCGATATGCGTGCCCGGGCTCACATGCTCGGCGGTCAGGATCGCATCGAAGGACGAGGTGATCGTGATGATCACATCCGCCGCGCGCATCCCCTCGAGTTCGACCGACTCGAACGCCACGCCCGCCTCACGCGCCACCTCTTCGAGGTTGGACAACATCTCGGGATGCAGGTTCCAGCCGATGACCCTGTCGAAATCGCGCTGCTCCAGCGCCGCGCGAAGCTGGAACGTGGCCTGGTGGCCCGCGCCGACCATGCCGAGAACCTTCGAGTCCCCACGCGCCAGGTGGCGGATTGAAACGGAAGACGCCGCCGCTGTTCTGAGCGCCGTGAGATGGTTTCCGCCCACCATCGCATGCGGCCGGCCAGTCTCTGGATCGAAGAGGAAGACCGTCGACTGGTGGTTGATCAGCCCGCGCTTCTCGAGGTTGTTCGGCCAATAGCCGCCCGCCTTGAGCCCCAGCGCCCGGCCCGCCCTGTCGAAACCGCCCTTGAAGCCATAGAGCGCATCCTCATGGCCAATGGCCTCGCGCACGACAGGGAAGTTGTAGGCTTCCCCCGACGCCATCGCCGAGAAGACCTTCTCCACCGCGTCGAACGCGGCCTCCCGCGTCAACAAACCCGTGATCTCGCGTTCCGGAACAATATACATCGCTCTCCTTACCAGCGCATCCCGCGCTTTCTTCTTGCCAGAAATATCCTAGGGGGGCGCGGGGGGGGCACCTCCCCCCCCCCGGCGGCATTTCGGTTGTGG
>JAWLEL010000109.1:0-1012 GCA_041686165.1 Lentibacter sp. | reverse complement strand
AATTTCGCTTCGCGAAATTCGAAACTCAATAAGCCCGCCCGCGCGCCGAAACGGGCCAGACCACTTCGACCTTGCCGCCGCGCACGCCCACATACCAGTCATGCACATTCGCCGTCGGATCGCAGTGGCCGGGCACGAGCCTGAGCTTGTCGTTCACCTTCAGCGCGCCCTGCGGGTCCGCGACCACACCATGCTCGTCCGAGCACTTGATGTATTCCACGTCCTCGCGCCCGAAGATCACCGGCAGGCCGCTGTCGACCGATTGCGCCTTGAGGCCCGCATCGACGATCGCCTTCTCCGCCTTGGCATGGCTCATCACGGAGGTGAGGATGAAGAAAGCGTTCTCCCATTCGCCCTCGTCGATCCGCTTGCCATCCTTGTCCAGGATACGACCGTAATCGGCATCCATGAAGGCATAGGAGCCGCATTGGAGTTCATTATAAACGCCGGAGTTCGACTCGAAATAATAGGAGCCGGTGCCGCCCCCGCCGACGATGTCGCACTCCAGGCCTTCCGCCTTCAACGCATCGACGGCATCGCGGACCATCTCGACGGCAATGTCGATCTTGGCCTTGCGTTCATCATAGCTGTCCAGATGCTGCATCGCCCCCTGGTAGGCCTGGATGCCCGCGAATTTCAGCCCCTCGGCCGCGTCGACGGCCCTGGCGATCTTGATCACTTCCGGCGTGGTCGTCACACCGCAGCGGCCCGCGCCGCAATCGATCTCGACGAGACATTCTATTTCCGTGCCATGCCTGTTGGCGGCATCAGAAAGATCGGCGACGTTGGCGATATCATCCACGCAACAGATCGTGCGCGCGCCGAGCTTGGGCAGGCGGGCCAGACGGTCGATCTTGACCGGATCGCGCACCTGGTTCGACACAAGAATGTCGGTGATCCCGCCACGGGCGAAAACCTCTGCCTCCGAGACCTTCTGGCAACAGACGCCGCAGGCCCCGCCCAGCTCCTGCTGGAGCTTTTGCACATCGACGGACTTGTGCATCTTGCCATG
>JAWLEL010000108.1:0-7496 GCA_041686165.1 Lentibacter sp. | reverse complement strand
CTGCACATCAGCCTGCCGCGGCCGAGGCTCCGGAACCGGCCGTCGCCGTCACCGGGGCGCAGGCCAGCGTGAGCCAGGTGGAGGAGCCGACGCTCTTCGAAGACGTGGATGCCCAGAGCGCCGCTGCCCAGGAGCAGATGGAAGATATCTTTGCGCCCGCGGCTCAGGCGCGCGAACCCGATCATCACACTGCCGAGGACGACGACCTGCCGCCCCCGGCCTATCGCCCGCAACATCAAGAGGCCGCCGAGGAGACGATCGACGCGGCCCCCGATGCATTCGTCGCGCCCCGCGCACCGGCCCCCGGCACGCCCTCGCCCGAAGCGATGGCACGTCTGAAAGCCGCCGTGCACAACAACCGGCCCGAAGAGAAACCCGCGCCGCGCGCCGAATCCGCCGAGGAGAAATCTCGCTTCGGGATCAACTCCCTGATCAACCGGATGACCGGCCATGGCGGCGAAAGCGGACATGAGCCCGCCGCGCCCAAGCCGCAGCCCGTGCCCCGCGCGCAGCCGCAAGTCTCGCGGCCGCAGGCCTCGGCCGCACAGCCGCAGCAGTCCCAGGACGAGGACCAGGAGCGTATCGAGATCCCGGCCTTCCTGCGCCGACAGGCCAACTGAGCCGGTCCGGACGGTTTCAAATCCCCCGGGAATTCAAGCTGAAACGTGAACGTGCCGCCCCTCTTCGGGGCGGCATTTATCATTTTAAAACAAGGTATTCAGCACTCGAAGGCGGGTCTTTGCCTGCCTCGCGATGCAATGTTACATTAGGTTGCAAAGAGTGAATTGTGAGCGCCGGGCGCAAACTCTAGATTGCACGTCAGTGAAGGCAATCCCAGCGAGTTTCCGTGCAAGCCACTTTGAATCATAGCGTCTCCTTTGAAGGTATCGGCCTGCATTCGGGCCGGCCCGCGCGGCTTGTCGTGAAGCCTGCGCCTGCGGGCTATGGCGTGAAGTTCGAGCGGGTCGATGTCACGATCGGCGAACGGATCGTCGCGGCGCGCTGGGACGCCGTGGAACTTGATCAGCTCTGCACCAAGATCGTCAATGCCGATGGCGTCGCGGTATCGACCATCGAACATGTCATGGCCGCGCTGAGCGGGTGTGGCATCCATAACGCGCATCTCGAGATCGACGGACCGGAAGTTCCGATCCTCGATGGCAGCGCCGCGCCTTTCGTGGAGACTTTCCTGGAAACGGGCCGTGTCGCGCTGGATGCGCCGGTCTGGGCGATCCGTATCTTGCGCGAGGTCGAAGTGACGCGCGGCGACGCCTGGGCGAAGCTGGTTCCGGCGGACGAGATGAAGATAGATTTCTCGATCGACTTCGCGGATGCAGCCATCGGCCGCCAGCACAAGGCGCTGCGCATGGCGAACGGCTCCTTCGTGCGCGAGCTTTGCGACAGCCGCACGTTCTGCCGCCAGTCGGATGTGGACGCGATGCATGCGGCGGGCAAGGCGCTTGGCGGGACATACGAGAACGCCGTTGTCGTGGATGGCGAGGATGTGCTCAGCCCGGGCGGTCTGCGTCATGCCGACGAGGCCGTGCGGCACAAGATGCTCGATGCACTGGGCGATCTGGCCCTGGCAGGTGCGCCGATCTTCGGCGAGTATCACGGCTCACGTTCGGGCCATGCGATGACCAACATGCTGCTGCGCAAGCTGTTCGAAACCGAGGGCGCTTTCTGCTTTGTGCGCTGCACCGAGCAGATGGCTGCGCGGCTGCCCGGCGCGGGCGTCCATCTGGGCGAACTGCCCGGCAAGGTGGCCTGAGCGCTCCGGCGCGGCCTTTTCGAGACCGATCACACCGACATCAAGGCCGACAAGCCGCAGCGCGCACCCCCGTCAGCGGCACCTGAGTCCCATTTACGGTGATTAAGTCGTTTTGCCTCATGATTTTCTGTGCTAGGACTTTTTGAAAGACGCACTGGTGCCCGCACGCGCGGCACCTCGGAGCGACGAAACGAGCGAAGACAAGGTGAGATTTGAGGCATGATATTCGGAGGATCGAGCCGTAAGATTTTCGGTGTTTTGCTGATTGGAGCGCTGGTTTCGGGCTGCAGCGTGGCCGATAGCGTGCGCCGGGGCGACATCCCGATAGAGACCTATTCCGCCGAGCAGATTTTCGAGCGCGCGGAATACGAAATGAATCGCCGTCGCTACGAAGAGGGCGCGCGCTATTTCGGCGAGGTCGAGCGGCTTTATCCCTATTCCAACTGGGCCAAACGCGCTGTCATCATGCAGGCCTTCGCTTTCCATCAGGCCAAGGATTACGAGAACTCGCGCTCTGCGGCGCAGCGGTATATCGACTTCTACCCGACAGATGAAGACGCAGCCTATGCGCAATACCTGCTTGCGCTGAGCTATTATGACCAGATCGACGATGTCGGGCGCGACCAGGAACTGACATTCGAGGCGCTGCAAAGCTTGCGCGCGGTGATCGAGCGCTATCCCGACAGCGAATATGCGCGCTCCTCGGTGCTCAAGTTCGACCTCGCCTTCGATCATCTGGCGGGCAAGGAGATGGAGGTCGGGCGCTATTATCTCAAGCGCGATCACTTCACCGCCGCCATCAACCGCTTCCGCGTTGTCGTGGAGGATTTCCAGACCACGTCGCACACGCCGGAGGCGCTGCACCGCCTGGTGGAATCCTACCTCTCGCTCGGCCTCGAGAAAGAGGCGCAGACGGCGGCGGCCATTCTCGGGCACAACTTCCGCGGCACCGAATGGTATGAGGACAGCTATGCGCTGCTCACGGGGCAGGGTCTGGAGCCGAAGCTCTTCAAGGGCAACTGGCTGGCCAAGGCCTATCGCCAGACGATCAAGGGCGAATGGTTGTGACGGCATGCGCCTGTGCGCAAGAGTGAGGAGCGGGTGAAGCCATGCTGCGCGCGCTCGAGATTCGGGACATTCTTCTGATTGACAAGCTTGCGCTGGATTTCCGGCCAGGTCTCAACGTGCTCACCGGCGAGACCGGCGCGGGCAAGTCGATCCTGCTGGACAGTCTGGGCTTCGTGCTGGGCTGGCGCGGGCGCGCCGAGCTTGTGCGCCAGGGGGCCGATCAAGGCGAGGTCATGGCTGTTTTCGAGCTGCCTGCTGGCCATCCGGCGCGCGCGGTGCTGGCCGAGGCGGGGCTGGAGGCAGAAGATGAGCTGATCCTGCGCCGCGTCAACACGCGCGATGGCCGCAAGACGGCCTGGGTCAATGACCGGCGCTGTTCGGGCGATGTGCTCAGGAAACTCTCGGAACATCTCGTGGAGCTTCACGGGCAGCAGGACGACCGCGGGCTGCTCAATCCGCGTGGGCACAGGGCCCTTCTCGATGCTTATGGCGGGCACGGCCCCGCGCTCAAGGCGCTTCGGGGCCTCTGGCGCGACAGGGCCAAGGCTCGCGAGGCGCTGGAGGCCGCGCGGGCGCGGCTGGCGGCCCTGCAGGAGGAGGAAGAGTTCCTGCGTCATGCCGTGGGCGAGCTCGACGCGCTCGCACCGGAGGCCGGGGAGGACGAGACGCTCGACTTGCAGCGCCGCCGGATGCAGGCCGCCGAGAAAGAGCGCGAGGACATCCTGCGCGCGCTCGAAGGGCTGCGCGGCGAGGGCGGCGCGGAAGGGCGTGCCGCGGAGGCGCTGCGCTGGCTTGAAGGGGCGGGCGGCGAGATTGCAGAGATGCTGGGCGAGGCGACAGGGGCTCTCGAGCGCGCGCTCAACGAGCTGGCGCTGGCCTCGGACGGCATCGAGGCCGTTTTGCGCGACCTCGAGTTCAGCCCCGCCGAGCTCGAAGCTTGCGAGGAACGGCTCTTCGCGATCCGCGCGCTGGCGCGCAAGCATGACGTCTTGCCGGATGCGCTTGCAGACCATGCCGAGGTGTTGCGTGGCAAGCTGGCGGCTCTGGATGACAGCGGCGCTGAGCTCGGGGAACTGGAAAAGGCGGCGGAGGAGGCGGAAGCAGCCTATGCGCAGGCTGCCGAGGCGTTGAGCGGCGCGCGCCGCAAGGCAGCCAAGGCGCTCGACACGTCCGTCATGGCCGAGCTGGCACCGCTCAAGATGGAGCGGGCGGAGTTCACCACGCAAGTGAGCGAGGCGGCGGCGGGACCGGAGGGGCATGACGATGTGAGCTTTGTCGTGGCGACCAACCCGGGCGCGCCCGCCGGGCCGCTGGCCAAGATCGCCTCGGGCGGGGAGCTGAGCCGCTTCCTGCTGGCGCTCAAGGTGTGCCTGACCGGTGGGGCAAGCGATGTGACGATGATCTTCGACGAGATCGACCGGGGCGTCGGGGGGGCGACGGCGGATGCCGTGGGCCGGCGGCTCAAGGCGCTTGGCGAGGGCGGGCAGGTGCTCGTCGTGACGCATTCGCCGCAGGTGGCCGCGCTCGGGGCGCATCACTGGCGCGTGGAGAAGCGCACGACGGGCGAGCAGACGCTCTCGACCGTCAAGCCGCTGTCCGAGGACGCGCGCATCGACGAGGTGGCACGTATGATCTCGGGCGACCGTGTGACCGAGGAAGCAAGAGCGGCGGCCAAAGCCCTGCTGTGAGGAAAATGTGTGCGCGAGGCGCACGCTTGATGAGCAGGTCCGGTGGACCTGCGGTGCCTCCGGCGGGGATATTTCAGGCAAGAAAAAAGGGCTTGGCCTTCCTGAAGCGTTCCGCCCTTGACCCGAGACATCAGGTAAAGGCGGAGTATGCGCACCGCATCTATCTTGAACTGAGCTTCGCCAAAAGCCGTGTTTCAGGTTTTGGCGGAACGCTTCAGGGCTGCGCGACGAGCTTGCCGGGGTTCATGATGCCCTCTGGGTCGAGCGCGCGCTTGATATCGCCCATGAGCGGCCAGGCTGCCCCGTGTTCGCGGCTCATGTAGTGGAGTTTGCCCATGCCGATGCCATGTTCGCCGGTGGCCGTGCCGCCCATGTCGAGCGCGCGCGAGACCATGCTTTCGGCGGCGGACTTGGCGGCTGCGAGCTCATCGGGGTTGTCCGGGTCGATCATCAGGATGGCGTGGAAATTGCCATCGCCGACATGGCCGAGGATCGGGCCGAAGAGCCCGGCGGCCTCGATATCGGCGATCGCCGCGTCAACCGCTTCGGCGAGGCGTGAGATCGGCACGCAGACATCGGTGACCAGGGCGGTCTTGCCGGGGCGGGACTGGAGGATCGACCAGTAGGCATTGTGGCGCATTTTCCACAGCGCGTCACGCTCTTCGCGGCGGGCGGCCCATTCGAACCCGCTGCCGCCATGATCGGCGGCAATGTCGCCGAACATCTCGGCCATTTCCTGAACGCCCGACTCGGAGCCGTGAAATTCCACGAGAAGGTGGGGGGAGGCGGGCATGTCGGCGCTGGCGACGGTGTTGAAGGCAAGAGCCGTGGCCGTGTCGACGAACTCGATCCGCGCCATGGCGAGATCGAGCTGGATGGTATCTATGACGCAGGCCACGGCAGAACGCACATCGGGAAAGGCACAGATCGCAGAGGTGATGGCTTCGGGCTGGCCGCGCAGCCGGAGCGTGAGGGCCGTGATCAGGCCGAGCGTGCCTTCGGAGCCGATGAAGAGGGAGGTGAGATCGTAGCCGGCGGCGCTCTTGCGCGCCATCGTCCCGGTCTGGATCACCCGGCCGTCGGCGAGGACCACTTCAAGGCCGGTGACATTCTCGCGCATCGTGCCGTAGCGCACGGCTGTCGTGCCCGAGGCGCGGGTGGCGGCCATTCCGCCGAGCGTGGCGTTGGCGCCGGGGTCGACCGGAAAGAAGAGGCCGGTTGCGCGCAGCTCCTCGCCGAGGGCCTCGCGGGTGAGGCCCGGCTCGACCACGGCGAGCATGTCTTCCTGGGCAAGGTGGCGTATACGGGTCATCCGGGAGAAATCCACCGCGATGCCGCCCTGGGGGGCCTGGGACTGGCCCTCGAGCGATGTCCCCGCGCCGTAGCCGATCACCGGGCAGCCCTCCTGCGAGCAGACCGCGAGGATCCGCGAAACGTCCTCGGTGCTGGTCGGGTAGGCGACCGCATCGGGCGCGGCGGGCGGAAAATAGGTCTCGGAGGTCCCGTGAGCCTCAAGTTCAGGCTTGGACAGGCTGAGGCCTTCCCCTAAGACTGATGATAACTTCTGGATGGCGCGGTCGATACTCATGAAGCCCTCACGGCGAGTGTGTCCACGCAGGTTAGGCAATGGCGGCATGATGCGAAAGAGTGGCAGCGCATTATTTTCCGGGACGTGCCGCGGAGGGGGATGAAGGGCGCCGATGGCTTCGGGATTTGCGAGACAGAAGCTCAAGGCCGCGCGCGCCGATGTCATGCGGGTGCTGCGCGCCATGCGTGAGCACGGTCCGAGCCAGGTCCAGTTCTGGTTCATCGCGCTGGCCATAGGGATCGCGGCCGGCTTCGCGGCCTTGCTGTTCCGGGCCGGGATCGAAGCCTTGCAGCGCCTCCTCTATGGCACGGATGACGTCACCTACCTGCACACATTCGCCCAGAGCCTGCCGTGGTACTGGATCCTTGCGATCCCGATCATCGGGGGCGCTGTCGTCGGGCAGATCCTGCACCGGTTCACACCGGACGCGCGTGTGCGCAGCGTCGCTGACGTGATCGAGGGGGCGGCGATGAAGGACGGGCGTGTCGAGGGGCGTGCGGGCGTGGCGTCTGCGCTGGCGTCGCTCATCACGCTCAGCACTGGCGGCTCCTCGGGGCGGGAGGGGCCGGTCGTTCACATGGCGGCCGTGATTTCGAGCTGGGTGAGCAAGAAGCTGCATGCAGACGGGATCACCGGGCGCGACCTTCTGGGCTGCGCCGTGGCGGCGGCGGTTTCGGCCTCGTTCAACGCGCCGATCGCGGGGGCGCTCTTCGCGCTGGAAGTCGTGCTGCGCCATTTCGCGCTGCATGCCTTCGCGCCGATCGTCATCGCCTCGGTGGCGGGAACCGTCATCAACCGGCTCTATTTCGGCGATGTGACCGAGTTCACCCTGCCGGCGGACAGCTCTGTCCTGGCCTTTTACGTGGAGCTTCCCGCCTTCCTGATTCTCGGCGTGGTCTGCGGCATTGTCGCCGCAGCGTTTATGCGGGCGATCTTCATCGGCGAGGACCTGGCCAGTCATGTGCAGCGAAAATATGCCCTGGCGCGTTGGGCACGGCCGATGATCGCCGGGGCGCTTCTGGGCGCGATGGCCATTGGGTTCCCGCATATCATCGGGGTTGGCTACGAGACCACATCGCGCGCGCTCACGGGGCAGCTCCTGCTGCACGAGGCCGTGGTTTTCGCCGTGGTCAAGGTGATTGCCGTCGCGATCACGATCGGCGGGCGCATGGGCGGCGGGGTGTTCTCGCCCTCGCTCATGGTGGGCGCGCTGACCGGGCTGGCCTTCGGGACCATCGCGACAGGCATCTTTCCGGAGGTTTCCGGCGCCAACACGCTTTACGCGCTGGCCGGGATGGGCGCCGTTGCCGCCGCCGTGCTGGGGGCGCCGATCTCGACGACGCTGATCGTTTTCGAGCTCACGGGGGACTGGCAGACGGCG
>JAWLEL010000107.1:0-7534 GCA_041686165.1 Lentibacter sp. | reverse complement strand
CAGGCATCCTCGGCCGGCTTCAGGACACAGGCATTCCCCGCAGCCAGGGCTGCGCCCACGGAGCGCCCGATGATCTGCATCGGGTAGTTCCAGGGCACGATATGCGCCGTGACCCCATGCGGCTCACGCAGCGTATAGACGGTATAGCCATCGAGATAGGGAATCGTCTCGCCCATGAGCTTGTCCGCCGCACCGCCATAGAACTCGCAGTAGCGCGCCAGGGCCAGGGCATCGGCCCGCGCCTGCGCCAGCGGCTTGCCCACATCCGTGGCCTCGAGGCGTGCCAAGGCATCGACACGGCTTTCCACGAGCTGTCCGAGCTTCATCAGGATCCGTCCGCGCTCCGCCGCGGGCGTGCGCGACCATACGCTATCGTATGCCGTTCGGGCGGCCGTGATCGCCGCGTCCACATCCTCCGCGCGCCCGCGCGCGATCTCCCCGATCTCTCCGCCCGTGGACGGATCGACCAATGGCAGGGTTTCGCCCCCTGCGGGGGCGACCCAGCGGCCGCCGATCAGGCATTTGGACGGATCGAACCAAAGATCATCCTTGAAACTCATCTTGCTCTCCTTGTTTCTCCCGAATCCGCTTTCTTTCCCGGAAAACGACCCCGAAATATTCGATTTTTCCGGTCCCCATCAGGCCCGCCGCGCCTCCGGCAGTTGCGGCACGGCCGCGATCAGCTCTTTCGTGTAGTCATGCTGCGGCGCCTCGAAAATCTCCGCAGTCTCCCCCTCTTCCACGATCCTGCCGGACTTCATGACCATGCACCTGTCCGTGACGTTCCGCACCACGCTCAGGTCATGGCTGATGAACAGGAAGGTCAGTCCGAACCGCTTGCCCAGATCGGCCAGAAGATCGAGTATCTGCGCGCGAATGCTCACGTCGAGCGCGCTCACCGCCTCGTCGAGGATGATCAGCTCGGGCTTGATGATGAGCGCCCGCGCAATGGCAATCCTCTGCCTCTGACCCCCGCTGAACTCGTGAATGTATTTTTCCGCGTCCTCCGCGCTCAGCCCGACGCTCTCCAGCGCCTCCGAAATCGCCGCATCCCGCGCCTCACCATACGGCGGCGTATCCATCAGGTGGAACGGCTCCGCCACCAGCGGTCCGACCTTCCAGCGCGGGTTGAAGCTTCCGTAGGGATCCTGGAAGACCACGTGCATCTTGCGCCGCACGGCACGGTTGGGTCGCTTGCCCGAGAACACCGGCGCCCCCCCAAGCAATATCTCCCCGCCCTGCACCGCCTCGAGTCCGAGGATCGCGCGGGTGAGCGTCGACTTCCCGCAACCGCTCTCGCCAACGAGCCCGAGGCTCTCGCCCCGCCTGATCTCGAAGCTGACGCCATCCACCGCCCGGAAATGATCTCGCTCGCCCCAGAGCGCGCGGCGCGGCAACGGGTAGTCGCGGATCACCTCCCGCACTTCCAGAAGCGGCGCCTCCGCTGTGGCTGCCGACCGCTCCGGCTGATGGTCCGACGCCTCCAGCAGGCCCAGCGAATAGGGGTGCGACATCGTGGAGAAGATACCCGGGCACGGCCCGGCCTCGACAATCTCGCCTTCGCGCATGATGACGATCTCGTCGGCCATGTCCGAAACGACCGCGAGATCATGCGTGATGAGCATCAGGCCCATCCCGTCCTCCTGCACAAGCCGCTTCAGGAGCCGCAAGACCTCCGCCTGCGTGGTCACGTCGAGCGCCGTGGTCGGCTCGTCGGCAATGAGCAGCTTGGGCCTGAGCGCGATCGCCATGGCGATGACGACCCGCTGGCGCTGCCCGCCCGAAAGCTCATGCGGATAGCGGCTCATCGGGAAGCGTTCCTCGGGCAGCTCGCACCGGTTCAAGGCCTCCCGCGCCCGCGCCATCGCCTCGCGCCGGCTCACGCTTTCATGGACAAGGATCGTCTCGGCCACCTGCCGGCCAATCGGCTGGATCGGGTTCAGCGCCGTCATCGGCTCCTGGAACACCATGCCCACCTCGTTGCCGCGCAGCGCGCAGAGCTTCGCTTCGGGCAAGGCCAGCATGTCATGTCCGTTCAGGCGAACCGTGCCCCGCGCCGTCGCCCCCTCCGGCAGGAGCTGCATGACGGCAAGCGCCGTCATCGACTTGCCAGAACCGCTCTCGCCGATGATCCCGAGGATGCGCCCCGCCTCGAGCTGCATCGACACGTCCTTGAGGATCGGTGTGCCGTGTATGGCCAGGTCCAGCCCCTCGATCTCCAGAAGGCTCATCGCTGCGCCCTCCTCAGCCGCGGATCGAGCAAGTCGCGCAGCCCGTCGCCCATGAGGTTCAGCCCCAGCACCGTCAGCAGGATCGCGAGGCCGGGGAAGATCGCCAGGTGCGGCTTGAAGCTGAACATGGTCTGAGCATCGGCCAGCATCCGCCCCCAGCTCGGCAGGGGCGGTTGCGCCCCGAGCCCGACATAGGAGAGCGCCGCCTCGGCCAGGATGCCCAGGCTGAACTGGATCGTCCCCTGCACGATCAGCAGGTTGGTCACATTGGGCAGGATATGCTCGGCGCTGATCCGCACCGGCCCCTTGCCCGACACACGCGCCGCCAGAACGTAATCGCGCGTCCACAGGCTCAGCGCCGCGCCGCGCACCAGCCGCGCGAAGACGGGGATGTTGAATATCCCGATGGCGATGATCGCATTGACGGCGCTCGCCCCGAAAACGGCCGTGATCATGATCGCGATCAGCAGGCTCGGGAAGGCGAAGATAAGGTCGTTGCCCCGCATGATCACCTCGTCCATGAGGCTCCCCTTGCGCGCCGCCGCGGCCAGCCCGAGCGGCACGCCCAGCACGATGCCGATCCCGACCGCCACGATCGCCACGGCGATCGACGTGCGCGCGCCGACCATGATCATGCTCAGGATATCGCGGCCGAAATGGTCCGTCCCGAGCGGATGCGCCCAGCTTGGAGAAAGCAGCTTCGCGCCGATGTCGAGCTTGGTCACGTCATAGGGCACCCAGGCGAAGCTGATCACCGCTGCCAATGAAAAGACAGCCGTGAGCAGCCCGCCAAGCCAGAGATTCCGCGACGCCCTCATGCGCGCACCCTCAGCCTCGGATCGACCACCGCGTAAGCGATATCGACGGCGAAATTGACCAGGATCACGGCGAAGACAAGCAGCATGACGACGCTCTCGACCACGATGAGATCACGCGCCGCGATGGACTGGAAGATCATCCGCCCCAGCCCCGGCAGGTAGAAGACATTCTCGATGATGATCCCGCCCGCAATCAGGAAGCTGAACTGCAAGCCGATGATCGTCAGCACGGGGATGAGCGCATTGCGCAGGGCATGGCGCCAGAGCGCCTGCGCGCGTGTCAGCCCCTTGGCCCGCGCGGTGCGGATGTAATCTTCGCCCAGCGTGTCCAGAAGCGACGAGCGCATGACCCGCGCGAGAATGCTCGCTTGCGGCAGGGCCAGCGCGATGGCCGGAAGCGTCAGGCTTTTCATCGCAGGCCAGAAGCCTGCGTCCCATCCGGCAAAGCCCCCCGCCGAGAACCAGCGCAAGTTGATCGCGAAAATCAGCACCATCAGCATGGCGAACCAGAAATTGGGGATCGCCACGCCAAGCTGCGTCAACCCCATGATCCCCGTATCAACTGCCGATCCGCGCTTCGAGGCCGCCCAGATTCCGACCGGAAAGGCAATCAGCGTGCTCAGCGCCAACGCATAGAGCGCCAGCGGCAGGCTGATCCACATCCTGTCAGCCACCATCTCGGCCACCGGCGTGCGATAGGTATAAGATGTCCCGAAGTCCCCTGTGAGCATGCCCGAAACCCAGCTCCAGTAGCGCTCCAGGAGCGTGCCGTTCAGCCCGAGCTGCTCGCGCAGGGCGGCCAGCGTGTCCTCCTGCGCGTTGAGCCCCAGCATATAGGCCGCCGGATCACCCGGCACGACTTCGACAAATAGGAAAATCACGACGCTCGCCACGAAAAGTGAAAGGGTGAGCGACACCAGCCTGCCCAGAACGAAGCGCAGCATCACGCAGCCCTTTTTCTTGCTGAAAATATCCCCGCCGGAGGCATTCGCCCTCTCAAACTTTCCTTGACGCCCGCAATATTACTACCAGCCCCCCGTGGCGGGCGGGGTGGGTTGGGTGGGCGCACGCCACGGGGGGCCGCCCACCACGCCGCGCTCATTCTTCCCAGTAGACACCCGTCATGTCATTGGCCTGGGTCGGCGCGTTCTCCCAGAGCCCGCGCACCCCGGCCTTGGCGATGGTCGGGATTGCGAGCTGGAAGAGGTAGCCGTTCACGGCGTCCTCGGCGATCAACCTTTGCATGTCCTCGAGCAACGCCGAGCGCTTGTCCGGGTCGGCCTCGGCCGCAAGCTCGGCGTTCATCTCCTGGAACTCGGCGCTGTCATACTGGAAGTAGTAATCGGGCCGCGCGTAGATGCCGATGTCCAAAGGCTCGGTATGGCTGACGATCGACAGGCCGAAGTCCTTGCCGTTGAAGACCTGCTCGAGCCACTGCGCCCATTCGAGGTTGGAGATTTCCGTCTCGATGCCGACCTCGCGCAACTGCGCCGCGATGATCTCGCCACCGCGCCGTGCATAGGAGGGCGGCGGCAGCTTGAGCGTGGTCTCGAACCCGTCCGGAAAGCCCGCTTCGGCCAGCAGTTGCCGCGCCTTCTCGGGGTCGTAGTCGGACATGCCCGTCAGATCGACATAATCGGGATGATGCGGCGCGAAATGCGTGCCGATGGGTGTGCCCAGCCCGAACATCGCCCCGTCGATGATCGCCTGGCGGTCGATCGCATGGGCGATGGCGCGGCGCACCTTGACATCGTCGAGGGGCGGCATCTTGTTGTTGGTCGACAGGACCGTCTCGCCTTCCGTGTTCCCCACGATCACCTGGAAGCGCGGATCGGCCTCGAACTGGGGAATGTTTTCGGGCGCGGGATAGCCCGCGAAGACATCGACATCCTCGGCCATCATGGCCGCGAAGCCCGCCGTCGGATCGGAGATGAACTTGAAGGTCACCTCCTCGAGCGCCGGGGCCTCGCCCCAGTAATCCTCGTTGCGCTTGAGCGTGATCGAATCCCCCTGCACCCAGTCCTCGAAGGTGAAGGCCCCCGTGCCGATGGGCTGCTGCTTGATGTCCTCGATGCTCTCGGGCGCGACGATCACCGCATCGCCCCAGGCGAGATTGAAGAGCATGGAGCCATTGGGCTCGCTCAGCGTGAGCTTCACGGTCTGCGCATCAACGGCCTCGACGCTCTCGATGCTGTCGAAAAGCGCCTTCTGCGCATTGGCGCTGTCCTCGGCGCGGGCGCGATCGAGGCTGAACTTCACATCCTCGGCGTCCATCGCCGTGCCGTCATGAAAGGTCACCCCCTCGGCCAGCGTGAAGGTATATGTCAGCCCGTCGTCCGAAATCTCCCAGCTCCGAGCGAGGCCCGGCTGGATCGAGCCATCCTCGGCGAAGCGGGTCAGCCCCTCGAAGACATTGGAGTAAAGCACCGAGTCGATCGCCCCTGCGGCGGCGCTCGTCGGGTCAAGGTGCGGTGGTTCGAGCTGCATGGCCAGCGAGATATCCGTCTTGGCAAGCGCCCCTCCGGCAACCGTCATCGCCAGCGCGCTGGCAGCGGCAAATTTCATCAGCTTCATCTTGTCTCTCCCTGTCTTCGGGCGTCCCGCGCCCTTTGGTGAAGTCTCCCTGCAAAGCGCCGGGCTTTCAAGCCTTGTTTCCTGGCGGGCGCTCCGTGAGCCGACGGACGCGACGTCAAATCAAGTCGCGTCAATGGAATTGCGGTGCACGGGGAGTGCACGCCCGGTGCACAAGCGGTGCACAGGGCGGCAAACCCCCGACAGACCATTAACCCGCGCCTTTGCTGCCCCCTCCGAGCAGGTCCAGAAGGCTGCGCGCCATGACCTGCGCGCTTTCGACCATGGCATCCACCTCGATGTATTCGTCCGGTTTATGCGCAAGGTCCAGGATGCCCGGCCCATAGGCGATACAGTTCTTCAGCCGCCCGATCCGGTCGATGTGCTTCTGGTCGTAAGTGCCTGGAGAAACGACATAATCCGCGCCCTTGCCCATGATGTCCCCGATCGCCGCCGCGACCGAACGGACCACCGGCGCGCTCTTTTCCGTCATCGTCGGCAGGACGCGCTGAAGCTCGCGCACATCGTATGTGAAATTCTCCCGTGCCGACTGCACGTTGCGCAAGAGCCCGTGAATCTCCTCCTGCACCTCGTCGATATCCTCCTCGATCAGGAACCGCCGATCAATGACCATCCGGCAGCTATCGGGCACGCAAGGGCTTGGCAGGCCTGTATAATCTTCCGCCTGCTCCTCTTCGCCGCCGTGCAGCGAATTGATGTTGAGCGTGCTCTGCTTTGCTCCCTCGGGCACGACGGGCATATCCGTGCGCTTCTCGGCCAGCGCCGGGAAGAGCGAGCGTTCCATCTCGGTCACCACCGCCCCCATGTGCCGGACGGCACAATCGCCCAGAAACGGCATGGAGCCATGCGCGATCTCGCCGTAGGTCTCGATCTCGGCCCACCAGACTCCCCTGTGGCCAAGGCAGATCCGGTCCTTGCCCAGCGGCTCGGGGATGATCACATGCTGCACCCGCTCCGGCGCGAAGTAGCCCTTCTCCGCGAGATAGGCGACGCCGCCAAACCCCCCTGACTCCTCGTCGGCCGTGCCGGAGATTTCGATAGCGCCTTGAAAATCGGGGCAAATGGCGATGAACGCCTCGGCGGCAATGATGCTGGATGCCAATCCGCCCTTCATGTCGCAGGAGCCGCGCCCGTAGATCTTCCCGTCCTCGATCTGGGCGCCGAAGGGATCGCGCGTCCAACCACGGCCCACCTCGACAATGTCGATATGCGAGTTGAAATGAACGCACTCGCCGCCGCTCTTGCCCTCTTTTCGCGCGACGATGTTCCAGCGCGGGTATTTGTCCGAGTCGCCAATCGCGCCCTGCGCGCGTATGAGCTCCGTATGGAAACCACTTCTTGACAACCTGCGGTCAAGATAGTCGCAAATCTCGCGGTAGTTCTCCCCCGGCGGGTTCAACGTCGGAATGCGAATCAAGTCCTGGCACAGCTCTGTCAGATCGTCCCTGCGCGCGTTTATCTCGGCTGTCAGCCGGTCGGTGATTGTCATGGTCTGCCTCCTGTCGGGCCGACTATGCGCCGCGCTGTCGCCCTGCGCAACCCGCATGAAAGCGCTTGCCCGAGGCATCCGGCTCTGACAGCCTCGTCGCCATTCGGAGGACATCACATGCACACTGAAACGCTTGAAAACGAAATGAAATCCTGGCGGCAGGCGTTTCACCGTTGCCCCGAGATTGGCTTTGCGGAGCATGCCACTTCTGCGCGCGTCGCTGAACTATTGGAAGGCTTCGGACTGCAGGTGCATCGCGGCGTCGGGCACACCGGCGTTGTCGGCTTGCTGCACAAGGGCACGGGCAACCGCACCATCGGCCTGAGGGCCGACATGGACGCACTCCCCATCACCGAAACGACAGGCCTGCCCCATGCCTCCGAAACGGCGGGCGCGATGCATGC
>JAWLEL010000106.1:0-7544 GCA_041686165.1 Lentibacter sp. | reverse complement strand
TAGTGATTGGCAAAATCGGCGGCGACGAGAAGCTGCGCACCATCTGATTCGAGCATGTAGGCCATGTGGCCCGGTGTATGGCCGTAGGCTTGCATGGCCGTGATGCCCGAGGCGACTGTGCCGCCATCTTCGAGCATGGTCATCTCTTCGGCGAGTGGGCGCACCTTGGCCTCGAAGCCTTCGTTGCCGGACATGTCCCAGGCGTCGAACTCTTTCGCGCCGGTCACGTAGCGGGCATTGGGGAAGGTGCGGTTTTCGCCCTCCATCAGGCCGCCGATATGGTCGCCGTGCATATGGGTGATGACCACGGTGTCGATCTGTTCCGGGGTGTAGCCCGCGGCCTTGAGCGCGCCCGAGATGCCGCCCGCGTTGAGCCCGGTGTCGAAGAGAACCAGCTCGGAGCCGGTGTTGACCACCGTGGGGGTGAAGAAGAACTGGGCCCTGTCCACAGGGATGTTGGCCGCTTGCGAGGCGGCGGCGAAGTCCTCTTCGCTCGCGTTCATGCCGAAGATGGTTTGCGGATCGGGGACCGTGCGTGTGCCTGCCAGGAGCGTCGTGACTTCGAAATTGCCGAGCTTGACGCGTTTGAAGCGAGTTGTCGCGACGCCCATCATCTCCGCGGCGGCGAAGGCGGGGCTCGCTGCGGCCATGGGCAGCGCGGCAGCGCCGAGGAGCGCGGCGCGGCGGGTCATGTCTGTCGGGAAATCGCGGGTCATGGAAACCTCCTGTTTGCGTGGCGTTCACTGTGTCGTCATGCAGAACCATACAGCAGGACGGAGGCTTTGGATGCCTTTCACGAGGATTTGAGAATGCAGGGGGCATCCTGCCGTGTGAACTGGACAAACCCGCAGGCCTGTGAGACACCGCGCCAGCCCATTCTCGGAGAGCTTCCATGACAACGACCCGCTTCGCTCCATCGCCCACAGGCTACATTCATATCGGCAACCTGCGCACCGCGCTGATGAATTTTCTCATCGCGCGCAAGGCGGGGGGCACCTTCATCCTGCGGATCGACGACACGGACCCGGAGCGGTCCAGGGAAGACTACGTGGACGCGATCAAGGAAGACCTCGAGTGGCTGGGGCTGACCTGGGACCGTATCGAGCGCCAGTCGGAGCGGCTTGACCGCTATCAGGCGGCCGCCGAGAAGCTGCGCGGGATGGGGCGGTTCTACGAGGTGTTCGAGACGCCCACCGAGCTCGACCTCAAGCGCAAGAAACAGCTCAACATGGGCAAGCCGCCGGTTTATGACAGGGCCGGGCTCGCGCTCACCGAAGCCGAGAAGAAGATGCTGCGGGCCGAACGCGGCGGATACTGGCGCTTCCTGCTGAACCATGAGCGCATCGAGTGGGACGATCTCATCGGCGGCGAGACCTCCATAGATGCGGCGAGCGTGTCGGACCCGGTCTTGATCCGCGCCGACGGGCAGGTGCTTTACACGCTTGCGAGCGTCGTGGATGACATGGAGATGGGCGTCAGCCACGTGGTGCGGGGGGCGGACCATGTGACCAACACGGCCACGCAGATCCAGATCATCGAGGCGCTGGGCGGGAGCGTTCCGACATTCGCCCATCACAGCCTGCTCACGGGGCCACAGGGCGAGGCGCTCTCCAAGCGGCTGGGGACGCTTTCGCTGCGCGACCTGCGCGCGCGGGGCGTGGAGCCTATGGCGGTTCTGAGCCTGATGGCGCGGCTCGGGTCTTCGGACCCGGTGGAGCTGCGCACGGATATGGCCGAGCTGATCGAAGGCTTCGACATCACGCGCTTCGGCACGGCGCCGACGAAGTTTGACGAGGCCGACCTCAAGCCGCTCACGGCGCGGATATTGCATGGCAAGAGCGCGGTGGAGATGGACGGGGACCTGGCGCGGATCGGCGTGCCCGAGTCCGAGCGTGCGCCCTTCTGGGACGTGGTGCGCGAGAACATCGAAACCCGCGCCGATCTCGAAGGCTGGTGGAAACTGTGCACCGAGGGGGCCAAGCCGGTGATCGACGCCGAGGATGCCGATTTCGTTGCCGAGGCGCTGGCGCTCTTGCCCGAGGAGCGCGACGCAGACACCTGGAGCGCCTGGACCGCCGAGGTCAAGGAGAAGACGGGCCGCAAGGGGCGCGGGCTTTTCATGCCGCTGCGCAAGGCGCTGACCGGTATGGAGCGCGGACCGGACATGAGCGCGCTTTTGCCGCTTCTCAAGACGATCCGCGCGCGCGGATGAGCTGCCCCATCGGGCCTGACCTGATCGGCCTGACCTGATTGTCTGGCCTGCGGCGCGGGTTGCCCCGGCGAGCGCCTCCGGTCAGCGGCTCAGACTGGCGGTTTGCGCCTTTCAGGTGTCGCGGATGATCCGCGCGCCGAGCGCGGCCAGTTCGCCGTCGACAAAGGCGCGTTCGCCGGTTGTGAGACTTTGGTGGCGCGGATAGACGGGCCGCGCGCGGTCGTCGAGCACGGGGGCGTCCCAGCCGCTCGTGGTCTCGATGAACCGGGCGGCGCCCTCTTCGCCGAACTCGCGCAGGAACCCCTGGATCACCACGTCGAGATAGCTCAGCAGGATCGGGTTCTCCTCGGTCGGGTCGAAGTGCTCTCCCTGTGCGATCGCATAGATCGCGATGGAGCCGGGCGGCTCGGGCAGGGGGTGGGCGATCATGTCCTCGGCGGGCACGCGGGCATAGGCGCGCTCGCGCTCATCGAGCGCCGCCCAGTCATCGCCGGGCACATGGGCGATGAGCCCGTCGATCTCGCCGCCCTCGCAGGGCACGGCCGTCAGGAAGGAGACGGGCCGCAGCTTCGTATGCCGCCAGGCGCGCTGCCAGCCTTTCGCCGAGGCGCGATGGGCGTCTCGATAGGCGTGGGTGGCGCGGTTGACCAGTGAGCCGTAGCCGAAGAAGAATGCACGATCCATCCGCGCCAGATGCCGCAGCGGTTGATCTGTGTCAAACGGATAAGGCGGCAATTGGTGTATGAGGCGTGCAGCTTAACGCCGGAGGAGCTGCACCATGCGCATTACCAAACGCACGAATATCGCTGTCAGGGTCCTTATGTTTTGCGGGGTGAACAAGGGCCGCCTCGTGACCAAGGCCGAGATCGCGGGGCCGTGCAACGCCTCGGAGAACCACCTCGCGCAGGTCATCAACCGGCTGGCGCAGAGCGGTTTCATCCGCACGCAGAGAGGGCGCAATGGCGGGCTGCAACTGGCGCGCGCGCCGGAGAACATCGTGATCGGCGAGGTGTTTCGCGAGTTCGAGAGCGAAGTGCCGCTGGCCGAGTGTTTCGCCGATATCGACAACACCTGCCCGCTTGTCGATGCCTGCCGGTTGCGCCTGGCGATCAGCGATGCGGCCAATGCCTTCTATGCGCATCTCGACGGGGTGACGCTGGAGGCGCTGATCTGTGACAATGACCCGCTCAAGGCGCTGCTGGGCGCCACCGCGTGCCGCGGGGCTTCCGCTGCGGTTTCCGCCTGAGCGGCAGGTGCTTGCAAGCGGGAGTTTTGCATACTAGCGTATGCCCGTGACCCGTTGGGAGAATCGGCCCCGCGCCGATGCCGAAGGAGCAACCGCCCCGGAAACTCTCAGGCTTCAGGACCATCGGGCCCGACACACTCTGGAGAGAGGCGCGTGATGCGCCCGCCGAAGGGATAGCGATCTCAGGCGAAAGGACAGAGGGGGCGTCAAGGCGCATGTGGATCATGCGCGAGGTTGATGCCCGCTGCGTTTCACATGGCTGCACGGGTGCGAGGGAGATGCACATGGCCGAGCTGAAACGCACGCCGCTTTACGATCTTCATATCGAGCTGGGCGCGAAGATGGTGCCCTTCGCGGGCTACGAGATGCCTGTGCAATTCCCCTTGGGCGTGATGAAGGAGCATCTGCACACGCGCGCGCAGGCCGGGCTCTTCGATGTCAGCCACATGGGCCAGGTGATCCTTCGGGGCGCAGGCGTGGCCGAAAGCTTCGAGCGGCTGGTGCCGCAGGACGTGATCGGCCTGAAGGAGGGCCGCCAGCGCTACGGGTTCTTCACCAATGACGCCGGCGGGATCGAGGATGACCTGATGTTCGCCAACCGTGGCGATCACCTCTTCGTGGTGGTCAACGCGGCCTGCAAGGAGGCCGACGTGGCGCGGATGCGCGCGGCGCTGGAGCCGGATGTGCAGGTGGAGGAGATCACGGACCGCGCGCTTCTTGCGCTACAGGGGCCGGGGGCCGAGGCGGCGCTTGTCGTGCTGGCGCCGGAGGTGGCGGAGATGACCTTCATGGACGTGGCGACGCTCTCGCTCAACGGCGTGGACTGCTGGCTGTCGCGGTCGGGCTACACGGGCGAGGACGGGTTCGAGATTTCCGTTCCAGCCGAGGCGGCGGCGGAGCTGTCGCAGATCCTGCTCAGTGACGCGCGCGTCGAGGCCATCGGGCTGGGCGCGCGCAACTCGCTGCGGCTCGAGGCGGGGCTTTGCCTTTATGGAAATGACATTGACGCGGGCACGAGCCCTGTCGAAGCGGCGCTCACATGGGGGATCCAGAAGGTCCGCAGGAAAGGCGGCGCGCGCGAAGGAGGCTTTCCCGGTGCAGAGCGGATCTTCGCGGAACTCGAAGACGGCGCGGCGAAGAAGCGCGTGGGTCTCGCCCCCGAGGGCCGGGCCCCGATGCGCGAGGGCACGCCGCTTTTCGCGGCCGAGTCGGGGGGCGCGGCTATCGGCCATGTCACTTCCGGCGCCTTCGGGCCGAGCCTGGGCGCGCCCATGGCGATGGGCTATGTGCCGACAGAGAAGAGCGCCGTCGGCACGCGGCTTTTCGGAGAGCTGCGCGGCAAGCGGCTGCCGGTGACGGTTGCCGAGCTGCCCTTCGTTCCGGCAGGGTTCAAGAGATAGGTTCAACAAGGAGAGACCAGATATGAAATTCACCGAAGAGCATGAGTGGCTGCGCGAGGAAGACGGGCTGATCGTGGTCGGGATCACCGAGCACGCGAGCGAGCAACTGGGTGATGTCGTCTTCGTCGAACTGCCCGAGGAGGGCACGGAAGTGACCAAGGACGAGGACATCTGCGTGATCGAGAGCGTCAAGGCGGCTTCGGACATCCTCGCCCCGCTCGACGGGGAGATCGTCGAGGTCAACGAGGGAATCGTGGACGAACCCGGCAAGGTCAATGACGACCCGCTGGGGGACGCCTGGTTCTTCAAGATGAAGCCCTCGGACCTGAGCCCGATGGACGATTACATGGATGAAGCGGCCTACAAGGCCTTCATCGGGTGATCCCGGTCCCTGCCGGGGGAGCCTCCGGCGGGGATATTTTCAGCAAGAAGAAACGCCGCTGCCTGTCAGGAGAGTGCCATGCCGTTCGAACCGACCGACTACCTGCCCTATGATTTCGCCAACCGCCGCCATATCGGACCGAGCCCGGCGGAGATGGACCAGATGTTCGAAACCGTGGGGGTGCAGGACCTCGACGCGCTCATCGACGAGACCGTGCCCAAGTCGATCAGGCAGGAAGAGCCGCTCGATCTGGGCCGCGCCATGTCGGAGCGTGAGCTGCTGCGGCACATGCGCTACACGGCCGCCCGCAACGATGTGAAAAGCTCGCTGATCGGGCAGGGCTATTACGGCACGGTGACGCCCCCGGCCATCCAGCGCAACATCCTGGAAAACCCGGCCTGGTATACGGCCTACACGCCTTACCAGCCCGAGATCAGCCAGGGGCGGCTCGAGGCGCTCTTGAACTTCCAGACGATGATCACCGACCTGACGGGGCTCGACATCGCCAATGCCTCGCTGCTTGACGAGGCGACGGCCTGCGCCGAGGCGATGACCATGGCGCAGCGCGCGGCCAAGTCCAAGGCGAAGGCCTTTTTCGTGGACCGCGACTGCCACCCCCAGAACATCGCCGTGGTCAAGACCCGCGCCAGGCCGCTGGGCATCGAGGTGATCGTGGGCAACCCCGACAAGATGGACCCCGAGGCCGTTTTTGGCGCGCTCTTCCAGTATCCCGGAACCTACGGCCATGTGCGTGACTTCACCGATCACATGGCAAAGCTGCATGAACACAAGGCCATCGGGGTGGTCGCGGCGGACCCGCTGGCGCTGACGCTGCTCAAGGAGCCGGGCGCCATGGGCGCGGATATCGCCGTGGGCAACACGCAGCGCTTCGGCGTGCCCATGGGCTATGGCGGCCCGCACGCGGCCTATATCGCCTGCAAGGATGCTCTCAAGCGCAGCCTGCCGGGGCGGATCGTGGGCGTGTCGGTGGACAGCCACGGCAACCGCGCCTACCGCCTCAGTCTGCAAACCCGCGAGCAGCACATCCGCCGCGAGAAGGCGACCAGCAATGTCTGCACGGCGCAGGCGCTTCTGGCGGTCATGGCCTCGATGTATGCGGTCTTCCACGGGCCGCAGGGCCTCAAGGCGATCGCGCAGCGGATTCACCGCAAGACCGTGCGCCTCGCCAAGGGGCTCGAAGAGGCGGGCTTCAAGGTCGACCCGCAGAGTTTCTTCGACACGATCACCGTGGATGTCGGCCCGCTCCAGGGCGCGATCATCAAATCGGCGCTCGATGAAGGGATCAACCTGCGGCGCGTGGGTGAGCGGCGCGTCGGGCTATCGCTTGACGAGACCACGCGGCCCGAGACTGTCGAGGGCGTCTGGAAAGCCTTCGGGATCGACCGCCAGGATGACGATTTCACGCCGGAATACCGCGTGCCGGAACAGATGCACCGCACGTCGGACTACCTGACCCATCCGATCTTCCACATGAACCGCGCCGAGACGGAGATGATGCGCTACATGCGCCGTCTGTCCGACCGCGATCTGGCGCTGGACCGGGCGATGATCCCGCTGGGGTCCTGCACGATGAAGCTCAACTCGGCGGCCGAGATGATGCCGGTGAGCTGGCGCGAATTCTCGATGATCCACCCCTTCGCGCCCGACGATCAGACACAGGGCTACAAGGAGATGCTGGACGATCTGTGCACCAAGCTCTGCACGATCACCGGCTATGACGGCATGTCCATGCAGCCCAACTCGGGCGCGCAAGGCGAATATGCCGGGCTGCTGACCATCGCGCAGTATCATGCCGCCAACGGGGAAGGGCACCGCAATGTCTGCCTGATCCCGATGAGTGCGCACGGGACGAACCCGGCGAGCGCGCAGATGGTGGGCTGGAAGGTCGTGCCCGTTCAATCGGATGAAAACGGCGATATCGACCTGGAGGATTTCCGCGAGAAGGCCAGGGCCAATGCTGAGAACCTGGCCGGCTGCATGATCACCTATCCTTCGACACATGGCGTCTTCGAGGAGACGGTGATGGAGGTCTGCGAGATTACTCATGAGCATGGCGGGCAGGTCTATATCGACGGGGCGAACCTCAACGCCATGGTGGGGCTGAGCCGCCCGGGTGACCTTGGCGGCGACGTGAGCCACCTCAACCTGCACAAGACCTTCTGCATCCCCCATGGCGGCGGGGGCCCCGGCATGGGGCCGATCGGCGTCAAGGCGCATCTGGTGCCGCATCTGCCGGGGCATCCGGCGACAGGCGGCGACAAGGCAGGCCCCGTGAGCGCGGCG
>JAWLEL010000105.1:0-7604 GCA_041686165.1 Lentibacter sp. | reverse complement strand
GGCACACCGATCTCGCGCGCGAGACGGGCGCCGTCCTCGGCCTCACGGTCGGCTATGTCATCAAGTACCGGCTCGACCGACGGTTCGTTTTCAACGACACCGTGGCCGGGGCGGCGTGATCTTCCGCAGCAACGGCGCGATGGCGCGACAGCCATGCTCGACCTGTGGCGGTTGAGCCGGACGCTGTCATTCCATGCATTGGGAATCCATGCATTGGGAATTCGCACGTTCCAGGGCAGAACCTCCGTTAAGCTTGCTTTCTGCGCTTCGCGACACCAACAGACACAGCGTCGTCTTTGCAACGGCCCTCTTCCGGTACAGCACGATCTGGATCTGGCGTCCGCAGCGGATCGGAGATAACTCCCTGGCAAATCAGGAACCCAATCGAATGCTGTAATCGTGATATCTCGCTTGTGCTGGCGCTGCCATCTGGGTTTTGATCTGTCGAACGATAGCAAGATCACGCGCTACCGACCTTACACCAAGGAAAATGCTGCGCAGTGCATCAAGGTCCGGATCGGTGGAGAGCGGACGGTGGAAATGCTGTAGCCTCGAATGCGATCTGAGGGCCGGGAACGGTCTCAAGGGCAGTCAGAGCTCGCGACTTTGCAAACACCGCTGCCTGCGTAGAGCTGCCATTTGTGAAAACGCAGCGCCGGTCGAATAGGGCCCAAATTTCAATTTGTCTGGTGGTGTTGGCAGCCCATCTGCACGGCCTTGGCGATCCTTTCCACCATGAACTCCATGAAAAGCCGCGTTTTCGGGTCCTGTCCGCGCCTGTGCGTGAAGAGGCAGGCCATCTGGATTGGCTCCGGCGGCGTCTCTTCGGCCACGGGCACGAGCGCGCCGGAGGCCAGGTGTTCAGCTATCTCGAAGACCGGCTTCATAATTATGCCGTGGCCCGCAAGCGCCCAGTCCGTCAGCACATCGCCATCGTCGGATTCGTAGCGGCCGGTGACCCGGAAGCGCTTGGGGCCCTCGGCTGTGGACAGGCGCCACTGGAACTCCGTTGCACCGGGAAAGCGCAGGCTGAGACATTCATGCCCGTCCGAGACGAGCGCCTCGCCGCCCGCGGGCTTGCCTCGCGCGGCAATATAGGCCGGCGCAGCGCACAGCACGCGATCGACATCGGCGATCTTCCGGATGCGTAGGTTGCTGTCCTCCGGCTGGCCAAGGAAGAAGGCTAGGTCGAGCCCTTCCGTCGTCAGGTCCACGTTCCTGTCGGTGAGCCTCAGCCGCAGGCTGACTTCCGGGTATTGCGCGAGAAACTCGGGGGCTTGAGGCGCGATCAGTCGTCGCCCGACACCAAGCGGCGCAGCCACGTAGAGCGCGCCGCGCAGGTTCTCCGTGATGTCTGTGATCTGTGCTTCGGCGGTTTCGACCGCTTCGAGAATCTCGCTGGCACCGCGATAAAAGCTCTTGCCCTGCTCGGTGGGCGCGAGGCTGCGCGTGGTGCGCTGGAAGAGCCGCACGCCCAGGTGCTCTTCAAGCTGCGAGATGCGCGAGGAGGTCACTGCCGGCGAAATGCGCAGATCTCGCCCGGCGGCAGACATGCTGCCAAGCTCATAGACGCGGACGAATGTGCGGATATTGTCGAGGTAGGACATTTTTCGGATTTTTTTGATGCTGCTTGGTATTTACAAGAGATAGCAGAATAAATGCGCCTGGCATAGGCTGCACGGGACGCAATCTATTCGGGAGTGTGCCATGTATGACTGGGCTGTGATGTGGGACTGGATCGCCTTTTCGGTGCGCTGGCTGCATGTTGTCACAGCGATGGCTTGGATCGGTGCTTCCTTCTATTTCATCGCGCTCGACCTGATGTTGAAGCCCAATGATGCGCTGCCCGAGGGGGCCTTTGGCGAGGAATGGGAGGTTCATGGCGGCGGATTCTATCACACGGTCAAATACATGGTCGCTCCCGCACGGTTGCCCGAGCATCTGACCTGGCACAAATGGCAAAGCTACTCGACATGGCTGTCGGGTGCAGCACTCCTGATGATCATCTACTGGGTCGGCGGTGAGCTATACCTGCTTGATCCGACCAAGGCCGAGCTGACGCTCACACAGGGCATTTTCATCTCGGCAGCCTCGCTCACCATCGGCTGGCTCGCCTATGATTTCTTGTGCAAGTCGAAGCTTGGCGAGAACCCAACGCTGCTGATGCTCATTCTATTCGCAATCCTCGTGGCCATGTCCTGGGGATATCACCAGGTTTTCACAGGCCGCGCCGCGTTGTTGCACCTGGGTGCCTTCACCGCCACGATCATGACAGCCAACGTGTTCTTCCAGATCATGCCCAACCAGCGCATCGTCGTCGCAGATCTCAAGGCCGGGCGCACGCCGGATGCGAAATACGGCAAGATCGCCAAGCTGCGCTCGACCCATAACAACTATCTGACGCTGCCTGTCGTCTTCCTGATGCTCAGCAATCATTACCCGCTCGCCTTCGGAACCGACTATTCCTGGATCATCGCCTGCCTGGTTTTCCTCACAGGCGTGACGATCCGCCACTACTTCAACACCATGCACGCGACGGGGGCGCGGCTCAACTGGACGTGGTTTGTCACGGCGCTCATCATGGTGGCCATCGCATGGCTTTCGACCTTCGGACCGGGCGAGACCATCGACGAGGCAGAAGCCCGCGCACTGACACCCTACGAGCAGAAATACGCCTCTGCCGAAAGTTTCGAGGATGCCTTTTATGCCGTCGTCGGCAACTGTTCCATGTGCCACGCAAGGGAGCCTTCGTGGGAGGGGCTGCACTGGCCGCCCAAGGGCATCGTGCTGGAAACGGAAGCCGATGTGGCGCGCCATGCGGGTGAGGTCTATCTTCAGGCTGGGCGCAGCCACGCCATGCCGCCGCCCAACGCCATCGCGATGGATGCGGAGGCGCGAGCGCAGATCGTCGAATGGTATCGTGACGTCAACGGCTGACGCTCTCACAGGAGAGCAGGGCCGCGGCCGTCGCGGCGCGGGCGAAACCTAGCCTGTTGCTGCCCCGGGGGCGAGGAACTTCCGGGCCGTTTCGGGCATGGTGCCAAAGTATAAGACATTCTCGATCCTGTTGGGGCGGTAGCGCACCCCGCGCAGTCTTTCATATTCTTCGTGAAAGTCAGCAATCGGATGGTCGCTCGGCTTGACGTTGGTCGCGACGCCGCCGTGAAACTGGTGAAAAACGCCCTCTCCAAGGAGCACGATGAAATCCGTCCCGGGGATGGCGGCCGCCCGCGTGACAAAATCATGGTTGACCAGCCCGCCTCCGGGGCTTTGAAAGCTCGGATCATACCCCCCCAATCTGTCGAAGAGTTGGCGGGGCAGGGTGACCCAGCTGCATTCGGTGGGGAACCTGCCCAGGAAACCCGGCATAGAGGATTGCGCGAGAGTGGACACTTCGAACAAACGGTAGCCATTCTCGGGCCAAGCGATCTCATCGAGCAGGGTGTCTTCAACCGCCTGGTCATAGCCCTTTTCCATGGAGCGGTTCTGCACGTCCGGGCCCAAGTGCCATGAAAGGCTGCTGAGAAAAGGGGCCTCTGACAGGCGCAGGCCCTTCAGCGTGGCGTGCAAGAGCCCCGGCGTCGCCATGCGCGCACCATCGACGATCAGCGCTACATATTTCCCAAGCGCCATCCCCGCGCCAAGATTGAGCGCCCCGACCGGCGAGACAGAGTCGGTTTCCAGAAAATGATACCGGAAGTTCGGCCCCACTCGGGCGACCTCTGCCGGATCGAGTGGCTGCTGTGAGCCGTTGTCGATGACGATCACTTCATACTCCGAGGCCTCCACGCCCTGCTGGTAAGCGGTGGACAGGCTCAACAGGGTGCGCTCGGCCTCTCGGCGCATGTTGTGAGTGATCACGACAACGGAAAGCAGAGGGATGGTCATGTTTTTCGCAGGTATCCGTTGGGGTTGTAGGTGGCGTTCTGGCCGAACATGTCGCAAAGCTCGGTCGCGATCTCGAAGGTGTCCGGAGACATGTCGAAAAACTCGTTGATTGCGCGGTTCGGCCCACCATCATAGCGCTCGGAGAGGCCCATCTCATCCAGCACGCCGTCTTCCATGGCGAGCATGTCGCCGGGCAGCATCTCTCTGGCAAGAACCCGTAGGGCCGCCAAGCAACCTGAATAAGTATGCGCACTGTCTTCGCTCACGAACCAAGGGTGTGGACACTCCGAGAGCCCATGTGAGGCAAAGCTCTTTTCCAGATTGTTCACATCGCCTTGCAAGAAGGTGATGCGCGCGTCGTCAATCGCAGGCTTTTCCAGGTCGATCGAATAGACATGGGCCTCAAGCCCGAAAGCTTGCGCCATATCGGCAAGGAACAGAGCGCTGCCGCCATGTTTCGAGCCGACTTCTATGATGGTTCTGGGCTTCAGATCCCATAGGAGCCGCGTATAGATCGACAGATCGATCGGACTCTTCAAACAGGGCGTTCCCCTGTAGTGGTATTGCAAGGTGCCATTCTGGTAGTGATCCAGAAAGGGTTGCTGAAATGCCGTCTTGAAAGATCGCGCCAATGCCGGTGGGCGACCGGGCTTGGCGAACCAGACAGCGCTCCAGTCTGTCGGAGTGATTGGGGGGAGCTCCTCCCCTCGCTTGGAGAAGAAGTCTTTTACCGCCTGCTGGCACGGCGGAAGGACACCCCAATCGTCGATAATTACTATACCGCCAGGACTGACCCGGTCATAAAGCGCCGTGAGTGCGTCCATGGTGGATTCGTACAAATCCCCATCGAGGCGAAGAAGAGCCAACTGCTGCGAAGGCGTGTCCTCGAGGGTCTCGTTGAACCAGCCCTTGAGAAAGTGAACATTGCTGTCGAGCAGGCCATAGGTTTCAAAGTTGGTCTTCACCTCTTCAAGCGATACGGCCAGTTCCGGGTAGACATCTTTGTGCAGGTTCAGGCCGCTATCCTGTTCGGCATTCGGAGCAGGCAGGCCGTCGAAACTGTCCGCCAGTATGACTTTGCGGTTGATCACCCCGCGATCGCGCAAGTATCCGGCCATGAAAATACAGGCTCCGCCACGCCAAACGCCGCATTCCATCAGGTCGCCTGGAATGTTGTTTTCGATCACCCTGTCAAGACATTCGTGCAAGCCATCCAATCGCGCGCGCCCGATCATCGTATGGCTGAAGCCTGAGTTGTGAATCTTGCGTTCGTGGAAACGCCCGATTTCACGTGCTGCTTTCAGTTTTTCGTATTGGTCCGACCAAGCCGAGCGTATGTCATGATATGTCGGGTAATCGAAGGTTTCTTCGCCAGAGAGGCATTGACGCAGGTAGAGCAAGCGTAATTCGTCATCGAGGTAAACTTCGTTGAGCAATGTTTTCTTCAGAAGATCGAGGTAGGGTGAAGAAAAAGCCATGAACTCGGTGCCGTCTTTCGAATTTGGGCGTTTCGTGCGAGCAACCGCGTTACCGCCGACCTTGGGTAGGGCCCGAAGGCGTTACCGAAATCCTAAGTTCATTTGGTTAAGACTTTCTTAAAGTTGGATAGTAGGCGTTCCAGTCCTGCCCCCCCGTCTATTGATCTGATTGCTATCGATACGCTGATCGGTCTCCTGTCGGCTCGTTGCCGGCCAGCCAGGGTGAGTGACCCGTGTTGCGTATCCGCGCTCGCAAGACCGCATTGATGCTGCTGTGCTCACTCGGGCTGACGGAAAGCGGGCTGTCTGCGGAGCTCGAACGTATTGCGGCCCTGTTCGAGTTTGCGCCCATGATGGCAGTGGGGGGCATGGTTTTGGTGATGGTATTGGCCGTGCTATTGCCGATATGCGATATGCAAACGGCCGTGGCAGGCTGACGGATTGCACAAGATGCTTTGCGGTTCCGATGCTCCGGTTCGCTCCTGACGTGCTTCAGCTTTGCTCTTCAAGGGCCTTTGCACGCATATCGCTCAGGCTCATCCTCGGGGTGAGCGCTTCTGCTGCGACATTGAGATCAAGGACAGCGCCCGTCGGTGAGGCTAGGGCGCGCTCCAAGGCGGAGGCGAAGTCGTCGGTGCTCTCCACGCGTTCGCCGTGCATGCCGTAAGACTTGGCGAGTGCAGAAAAATCGGGGCTGAACATATCCGTGCCCGAAACACGTTCGGGATAGTGGCGCTCCTGGTGCGCGCGAATCGTGCCATAGATTCCGTTGTTCAGAATTAGGATGACCACGGCGAGGCCGGCCTGGCGCGCGGTTGCAAGCTCCTGGCAGGTCATCTGGAAGTCACCGTCGCCCGCGAAGCAGATTACCTGCCTCTCAGGTGCGGCCAGCTTGGCAGCGATGGCCGCTGGCAAGCCATAGCCCATTGCGCCCGATTGCGGCGCGAGCAGGCGTGCGTTTGCGCCAAAGACAAAAAACTTGTTGGGCCAGACAGCGAAGTTTCCGGCTCCATTGGTGACGATGACATCCTCGGGCAGTACCTCGCGCAGATGAGCCGTAACTTTCCCCATGTCGACGGGGCTCGGCTGGTCGGGGGCAAAGAGACTTCTTTCGAACGCTGCCCGGCAGCTGGCTCGCCAGGAGGACCAGCTGCCTTCAATCGGTTCAAGCGCAAGTGCGAACGCATTTGGACCTGCGTGAATGCCCAGATCGGGGCGATAGACCTTGCCCAGCTCGAGATCGGAGGCATGCGCGTGAATCAGGCGTTGTCGGGGTTCGGGCACATCGAGCAGGCTATAACCATCCGTTGTCATTTCTCCGAAGCGCAGGCCGATCGCGAGAATGGCATCTGCATCCGCGATGATTTTCTTGACATGGGCAGGCATCCCGACCCCGGCTTCCCCGGCGTAGCAGGGTGAATTGTTGTCAAACTGGTCCTGATATCGAAATGCGGCCAGCACCGGGATGTCCGAGCATTCGGCGAAAGATTGAAGTGCCGCGCGACCGTCGGCGGTCCAATTGCAGCCGCCAAGCATGATGATCGGCCTTTCCGCGTCTCGCAGCATATGCAACGCATCTTCGATGCCGCGCCGCGACGGCTCCGGCTCGGTCGGGACGAAAGCTGTGCTGATCGGTGCGGTATCGGTCTGGTCGGTGAGCATGTCCTCGGGCAGCGCAATCACGACAGGCCCGGGCCGACCGCTCAAGGAGAGCGACCAGGCGCGGCCAACGATTTCCGGGATGCGCGCCACGTCGTCGATCTCCACGGCCCATTTTGCCATGGTGCCGAAGACGGCACGGTAATCGAGCTCCTGAAAGGCTTCCCGCCCTTTCATGTCGGTGCTGATCTGGCCGACGAACAGCAACATGGGAGCGCTGTCCTGCATGGCCGTATGCACGCCGATCGAGGCATTTGTCGCGCCTGGGCCCCGGGTGACCCAGCCGATGCCGGGAAGGCCGGTAAGCTTGCCGTAGGCCGCAGCCATGAAGGCCGCTCCGCCTTCTTGCCGACAGAGTGTGAAGTCAAGCTGGCCCCTGGTGTCATGGAGCGCGTCCAGCACGGCAAGGTAGCTCTCGCCCGGCACGCCGAAACTGTGGCGTGCTCCCAGCGCGATAAGGCTGTCCACGAGGAGTTGGCCGCCGGTGCGTGTCATGACTTTTATCCTCCGAAATTTACGCCACTCAACAGCAGCGTGACGACAAGTTCAACCTTGGCTGAGGGCCAATGCGAGAAAGTC
>JAWLEL010000104.1:0-7655 GCA_041686165.1 Lentibacter sp. | reverse complement strand
CAGCCCGCGTAGACATTGCCGAGGCTGTAGGTCGGGAAATAGCCCCAGAGTCCGACAGACCAGTGCACATCCTGCAAGAGCCCGTTCGAGGGCTTGTCCACGGCGTAGCCGAAATCCGTCTTGAAGCGGCTGTTCCAGGCCTCCTCGAGGTCTTTCACCTCGAGCTTGCCGGCGATCACGTCGCGCTCGAGATCAAACCGCAGCATGATGTGCAGGTTGTATTGCACCTCGTCCGCCTCGGTGCGGATATAGCCCTTGTCCAGGCGGTTCACGATACGGAAAAACGTCTCTTCATCAGCCACGCCGAAATCGCCGAAGGCGTCTTTCATCTGACCAAACAGATAGCCGGTGAAGGCCCGTGAGCGGCCAAGCTGGTTCTCGTAGATGCGGCTCTGGCTTTCATGCACCCCGAGCGAAACACCCTGCCCCAGCGGCGTGAGCAGATGCTCGGGGGCGATGTTCTGCTCGTAGGCGGCATGGCCGGTCTCGTGGATGGTGGAATAGAGGCAGTTGAAAGGGTCGCGCGGGGCCGTGCGCGTGGTGATCCTCACATCGAGGCCGGAGCCCGAGGAGAAGGGATGCACCGCCTTGTCGAGCCGCCCGTGGCGCATGTCATAGCCAAAGAGCTTGGAGAGCTTGCGCGCAAGGCGCATCTGTTTCTGCTCGTCGAAGGCATGGTCGAGCGGCTCCGGCTGCGCGCCGCCCATGACCTTGTCGCGCAGCGCCACGAGCCGGGGGCGCATCGCATCGAAGATACGCGCAACCTCCGCGCCGCTCGTCTCCGGTTCGAAATCGTCCAGGAGCGCATCGTAGAGATCGCCGCCATCAGCCAGCGCGGCGGCCTCTTCGCGCTTGAGGCGCACCATTTCCTCCAGCACGGGCAGGAAGGCGCTCACGTCCTCGTTGCTACGCGCTTCGGCCCAGATGCGCTGCGCGCGACTGCCCAGCATGGCCAGAGCCTCGGCCAGCGCCGCGGGCACGCGCAGGTTGCGTTCATAGGAGCGGCGTATCAGGCGGATGTTGGCCGCCTCCACCTCGCCGAGGCTCTTGTCGTCGATCTGCCCCAGCCAGTCACCGATCCGCCCGTCTGTCCGACGCGCATGCAGCACGGCTTCCATCGCGGCCATCTCCGTGGCCCGCTGATCCGCCGCGCCCTCGGGCATCATCGTCTCCTGGTCCCAGCCGAGGCGGCCGGCCACCTGGCCGAGCGCTTCGGTCTGGCGCTGGTAGGTCATGAGCTCGTCATACGCTGTCATGAATCAGTTTCCCCTGATGGATTGGACACGCGGGTATTGTGCAAGGAAGCGCGCGCGGATGATGAGAACCCAGAGCAGAACCGCCGCGCCCTGGTGCAGGATGGCGATATGCCATGGTGCCGCCGTCACGACCGTATAGATGCCCAGCGTGATCTGGAAGAGAAGCGCAACAGCCCCCGCCGTGAAGGCGGCGCGCGTCGCGGCATGGGCCGATTTGCGCCCGCGCAGGAAGATGACCACGGTGAAGGCCAGCAATAGGTAGCCTGCGACGCGGTGAATGAACTGCACGAGGCCGGGGTTTTCGAAGAAGTTGCGCCAGACAGGCTCGAGATTCAGCGGATCGGGCGGGATGACCTGCCCGCCCATGAGCGGCCAGTCGGTGTAGGAGCGCCCCGCGTCGATCCCGGCCACCAATGCGCCCAGCAGGATTTGCAGGAAGGCAAAATGCATCCAGCCGGTGCCGAGCGAGAAGAGCTTGCCCTCACGCGCGCGGCGCGCCTGCATCAGCTCGCGCTCCGGGCGCGAGAGCAGCAGCGCATACCATGTGATCAAGCCCAGGATGACGAATGCAAGGCCGAGATGCGTGGCAAGCCGATAGCTGGCCACGTCGGTCATGGTGCCCGAGAGGCCCGAGGCCACCATCCACCAGCCGATCGCCCCCTGCGCGCCGCCGAGCGCGCCCAGCAGCAAAAGCCGCCCGGTCCAGCCCGCCGGGATCTGCCTGCGCAGCAGAAACCACAGGAACCCAGCCGCCCAGACAAGCCCGATCACGCGGCCAAGCTGGCGATGCCCCCATTCCCACCAGTAGATCACCTTGAAGTCATCCAGCTCCATCCACTGGTTCTGGATCTCCCATTCCGGGATCTGCTTGTATTTCTCGAATTCCGAAGCCCAGTCCGCGGCGTTCATAGGTGGCAGGGCGCCGGTCACGGGCCGCCACTCGGTGATCGACAGGCCCGAGTCCGTGAGCCGTGTCAGCCCGCCCACGAGGATCATCACGAAGACCAGCGCCGCCAGCACGACCAGCCAGGCGCGGATCGCGCCCCGCGCGCCGCCCTTGCCCCGGTCGATCATCCCGCCCTGCGGCGGCTGCGGACGCTTTGCCCCGTCCCCGCCGGAGACCTCTTCGAAAATCGCGCGTTTCTCGGCCATTGCCTTCCCTCACCTCAATCTTGAGGTCAAACTAGGGGCGGCCCTGCCCGCCTGCAAGCGCTCTCAGCTCTCTCGGCCACGGAGCAATTGTCGCAGTGCCCCGTGCAGCATCTGCACATCCGCTCGCGTGAGCGGCATCCGGCTCCACAGATTACGGAGATTGATCTTCATCCCCGGCGCTTTCTCGGGCGGGTAGAAAAAGCCCGCCTCTTCGAGCCGCCCTTCGAAATGCCCGGCCAGGGCTTCCACGTCCTGCGCGCTTGCCGCGTCGCCACCCCGGGCGATTTCCATGCGCATATGGTCGATTTCGCCCTGCTGGCGGCGCCATTCATAGCCCGTCAGAAGCACGCATTGCGCAAGGTTGAGCGAGGGGAACTCCGGGTTCACCGGCACTGTGATGAGCGCGTTTGCGCGCGCGACGTCCTCGTTTTCGAGCCCTGCCCGCTCGGGCCCGAACATCACGGCGACATTCTCACCTTCCGCCAGCTTTTGCGCGGCGAGCTTCATCGCCCCTTCAGGCGAGTAGACAGGCTTGGTCATCCCCCGCGCGCGCGCCGTCGTCGCGAAGACAAATGTCGCATCTGACAGCGCCTCGGGCAGCGTCTGCGCCACCACTGCCTCCTCGAGAAGCCGACCCGCGCCGCTGGCCATGGCCACGGCCTTCTCGCTCGGCCAACCGTCACGCGGGGCGACGATGCGCATGCGGTCGAGGCCGAAATTCCACATCGCCCGCGCGGCGGCGCCGATATTCTCGCCCATCTGCGGGCGCACAAGGACGAAAACGGGCTGTTTGCCGGGTGTCGGCATAGGGTGGCTCTCCTTTGGCGTCTGGCGGCTCCTTACGTCAAAGCGCGCGCCGAGCCAAGCCGCCAAGCCCCCTTGGCCACGCGGAAAAACCGCGTTAAGACGAGCCCCAGCCCAAGGGAGACGCCGCCATGAGTGAAGACGCGCCGCAGATCTATCTGATCACACCGCCCGAATTCGAGCTGAGCCGCTTTCCCGATGCGCTCGCCGCCGTGCTCGACACCCACGAGATCGCCTGCGTCCGCCTGTCGCTTTCCAGCCATGACGAGGATGCGCTTTGCCGCGCTGCCGACAGCCTGCGCGAGATCACCATGGAGCGTGACGTGGCCCTCGTGATCGAAAAGCACATCCTGCTTGTCGAGCGCATGGGGCTCGACGGTGTGCACCTCACGGATGGGCCGCGCTCGATGGCCAAGGCGCGCAAGGCGCTCGGTCAGGACGCCATCGTGGGGAGCCATTGCGGCGCGTCGCGCCATGACGGCATGAGCGCGGGAGAAGCCGGGGCCGATTATGTCAGCTTCGGCCCCGTCGGGGCCACTGCGCTCGGAGACGGCACGCAGGCCCCCCGCGAGCTTTTCGAATGGTGGAGCCAGATGATCGAGGTTCCCGTCGTGGCCGAAGGCGCCCTCGACGAGGATCTGGTGCGCAGCTTCGCGCCGGTGACCGATTTCTTCGGCATCGGCATGGAAATCTGGAACGCGGACGATCCGGTCGCCGCGCTCGCCGGCCTCAAGGCCGCGATGGGCTGACGCGGGCGCGCTGCCGCACGCTCACACGCCGAGCGCCCGATCATCCGCCTGTCCCGCTGCAATCAGATCTTCCGGCATCCCGCCGCGCACGGCCGCCTCGCAGGCTCGGGCCAGCTCCTTCCGGCTCTCGAAATCGGCGACGCGCAGGGGCGGATGATATGTCACGGTCACGCTGCCCTGCCGCCGCGCGCTCAGGACCTTCAGCAGATGCGGGCCAAATCCCATGTCTCCCCACCAGCCATAGAAACGCGCCGTGGCCCCCTCCGGTGCACGGTAGATCACCGTGACGGGCTGCACATGCAGACGTTCTCGCAGCGGTTCGGCCATGAAGGCGGCAAAGAGCGTTGTCTTGAACGGCAAGACGCGCAGCCCGTCCGTCGAGGTGCCTTCGGGAAAGAACAAAAGCTTGTGGCCTGCCAGAAGCCGCGCCTCGAAAAGCTGCTGCTGTGCTCTCGCCTCGCGCGGGTTGCGATTGATAAAGACCGTCCCTGTCGCCTTTGCGAGCCAGCCGATGCCGGGCCATCCGGCCACTTCCGATTTGGACACGAAATAGATTCGCTTGCGCGCGTTGAGCGCGAAGATATCGAGCCAGGAGGCATGGTTGGCCACGATCGCGCCTTCCGCGCGCATCTGCACGCCGTCGACACGGTGTGTCATCCCGAGGATGACAAAGGCCAGGCGGCAGACCGCCTGCGTGATCCATGGCGTCCAGGGCCGGCGCAGCCCGTAAAGCGGCCGCTCCAGGAGCCGCAGGGCCAGCAGCAGGATGAGCCCCCCGAAGATCACCACGATCAGCGCCAGCGCCCGTGCCCCCGCGCGCAGCCAGCCCATGGCGTCGATCCTGTGCACGTCGGGTGCGCGCTCCGGCGTCCAGCTCATCCTCGCGCCTCGTAGATCGCGCGGGGCCTCGAATTCATCTGCGCCGTATCGAGGATCAGGCAGACATCCGTCGTGTTGAAGGCATGATCGATGAAAGCGCCCTCGCCCACCACGCCGCCAAGGCGCAGATACGACTTGATGAGCGCCGGAATCGCGCGCATCGCTTCGCGCCTGTCGAGCTCGCCCTGCGGGACAAGATCCATCGCCTGGAAGCACTCAGCCCTGGCGCGCACGCGCAATGGCTCCGGCGCAAGGTGACGCGCGTGCAGAAGCGTCAAGGGGCCCGCCAGCCCGCGCAGATCCGTGCCGTGAAAACTCGCCACGCCAAACAGAATCTCGATCTGCCGCGCCTGCACCAGCTGTGCCAGGGCCGTCCACAGATGCAGCATCGCCGTGCCGCCACGATACTCGCGGTGCAGGCAGGAGCGCCCCAGCTCCATAAGGCGCCGCCCGCTCGTCTTGAGCTTGGTCAGGTCATACTCGCTCTCGGAGTAGAACTGCCCCGCGCGTGCGGCCCGGGCCTCGGTCAACAGCCGGTAAACGCCGACGACCTGCTCGGCCACTTCCGCGCCGCGGGCCGTGTCGAGCAGGAGCAATTGCTCTGCATGGGCATCGAAGGCGTCGCATTCGAGCCGCGCGCCATGGTCGACCATCTCGCCGTCGCCGCCAAGCTCTTGCACGAAGACCTCATAGCGCAGGCGCTGCGCCGCGCGCCTGTCCGCTTCGGTTTCGGCCAGCCTTGCCTTGAATCGTGGCGCGCCTGTCAGCACCTGTTCCCCCCCAACATCTCGCCAGTGCTTACGCCAGGCGGGCAGCGTCCCGCAAGCATCGCTGCGGGGTTAACCTTTCGGTAACACTCATTGGGCATCAAAGACGGGGAGAAGCTCGATACGGCTGCCGTCGATGACGACCTTGCCCGCCTCGGGAAAGTTGACGGTTATCTTGCCGCCGATGTTGGATTGCACCTGGCCGATGCCCCAGTCGGGCCTGGCCGGGTGGCGCACCCGCATTCCAGGTGTCAGGATGGCATTCAGATCATTCATGAGGCAGCCCATACAGGAAAGGCCCGTTATGACACAAGCCATGACACAGGACGCTCTCACCCTCGCACGGCTCATCGGCTCGCGCATCTGCCATGACATCATCTCCCCCGTCGGAGCGATCGCCAACGGAATGGAGCTGATCGAGCTGAGCGGCATGGCCGGGCCTGACGAGATCACGCTGATTTCCGACAGCGTCGCCGGGGCTACGGCGCGGATCAGGTTCTACAGGGTCGCGCTCGGCATCGCCCCCTCCGAGCAGCAGATCGGCGCCTCCGAGATCAACGCGATCCTCTCGGGCTTCTACAAGGAGTCGCGGCTGTCCTTTGCCTGGAATGCGAGCGGCGATCTGCGCCGCGACGAGGCCCAGGCCGTCTTCCTTGCCATGCTCTGCGCGGGCAGCGCCCTGCCCACGGGCGGCACACTCACGGCAGAGCGCGCTGGCGACGACTGGCAGATCACCGGCACAGGCGCGCCGCTGCGCCTCCATGCTCCGCTCTGGGACATGCTCGCAGGTGCCGAGAACCCGTCACTCCAGCCCTCGGAGGTGCAGTTCGCCATGCTCCCCGCCTGCGCCGCCGCGCTCGGGCGGACACCGCGCTACGAGACGGGCGACAGCACCGTGACGATCCGGCTCTGACCTGTGCCGGGCGCAACAAGAAAGGGCCGCCCCTGGAGGCGACCCTTTGAAAACTTGACGAAAATCCCAGCTCAACGCTTGGAGAACTGGAAGCTCCGGCGGGCCTTGCGGCGGCCGTATTTCTTCCGCTCGACAACGCGGCTGTCGCGCGTCAGGAAGCCGGCGGCCTTGAGCGCGCCGCGCAGGGAGGGATCATAGAGCTGCAGAGCGCGCGAGACGCCATGCTTGACCGCACCGGCCTGCCCGGAAAGACCACCGCCCTTGACCGTCGCCATGACGTCGAACTGGTCTTCGACACCGGCCACCTGGAAAGGCTGGCGCAGGATCATCTGAAGCACGGGGCGCGCGAAATACTTGTTCATTTCCTTGCCGTTCACTTCGACCTTGCCGGAGCCCGGCTTGATCCAGACACGGGCAACCGCGTCCTTGCGCTTGCCTGTCGCATAGGAGCGGCCCAGCTCGTCACGCACGGGCTCACGCGGGGTTTCGGGCATTTCGGCTACGGCGGCGTCACCTTCGGCAACGGTGCCCAGCTCTTCGAGAGAGTTCACTTGATCGGCCATGTCACTTAGCTCCGCGTGTTTTTCTTGTTCATCGACTTGACGTCGAGCACTTCAGGGTTCTGCGCGTCATGCGGATGTTCCGCGCCCGCATAGACCCGCAGGTTCGTCATCTGCTTGCGGCTCAGCGGTCCGCCGGGCAGCATGCGCTGAACGGCCTTCGTGACCACGCGCTCGGGATGCGCCCCTTCAAGGATCTGGCGCTTGGTGCGGGACTTGATGCCGCCCGGGTAGCCCGTGTGCCAGTAGAAGTTCTCGTCGCGCTTCTTGCCGGTCATCTGGATCTTCTCGGCATTGATGACGATGACGTTGTCACCCATGTCCATGTTGGGTGTGAAAGTCGCCTTGTGCTTGCCGCGCAGGCGTGTCGCGATGATCGAAGCGAGGCGGCCCAGAACGATACCTTCGGCATCGACCACGATCCACGTCTTCTCGATATCAGCGGGTGTCGCTGTGAAGGTTTTCATGTCTGAAATCCTCTGGAGATTGTGAGTTGTGCACGAGATTGCCGCCCGTGCTTGCGGGATGGGCGGGTTATATAGGTCTGGAACGTCCAGTCAATAGCCTACACCCCT
>JAWLEL010000103.1:0-7693 GCA_041686165.1 Lentibacter sp. | reverse complement strand
CTATTATCTTAGAGTGTAGCCGAACAACCAATGTGGCAAGCCACCCTTGGCAGATCCACGAAAAGGAGACGCCCCATGCAAAAGATTTTTCTCTCACTCGCCGCAGTCTGCTTCACTGCCAGCAGCGCATTCGCCGCAGACGACTATGTGTCCTATACAACCGATCAAAGCTTCGACGACGTGATCTTCGGCCTTGAAAACGCGATCCTCGACGAAGGTCTGGTGATCGACAGCGTGAGCCATGTTGGCGATATGCTGGAACGCACGAGGTCAGACGTCGGATCGGATATGGTGCTCTATGAGAAAGCAGACGTCTACAGCTTCTGTTCGGCCCAGCTCAGCCGCGAAGTGATGGAAGCTGAGCCGATGAACATCATTTTCTGCCCTTATGACATCTTCGTCATGGTTTCTCCGGACGAACCCGATCAGACAATGATCGGCTACCGCGAGTTTCCCGAAGGCGACATGCAGAAGATCGAGGCGCTGCTGGACAGAATCGCGAAGTCGGCCATCGGAGAGTAACCGCTGCAGCCGGGTTAACGGAGCCCAGGCACGGGCTGCTATCTTGTTGGTGGATTCCTGATGCCGCAGGCGCGGCTTCGCTCAGCAGGTCACATCCAAACCCTCCATCTCCTCGGCTTGTCATCTACACACGCGCATGAAAAGGGCCGCTCCATTGGAGCGGCCCTTGCCTCATCATCAATGCAAAACCGCGTCGTCCGGTTTCTCTCGGTTGGTCGCGCCAACCCGATCGCCCAATATCAGGCCATCGGCCCCGGCCATGACGTTGATGGTATCACCATCCTTTATGTCGCCCGCGAGAAGGGCCTCGGCAAGCGGGTTTTGCAGAGCCCGTTGTATCACCCGTTTCAAGGGCCGCGCCCCGAAGACGGGATCATAGCCTTCATCTGCCAACCACTTCAGCGCGCCGTCGTCGAGCTCAAGATTGATCTTGCGGCCGGCGAGGCGCTTTTGAAGGCGCTTCAGCTGGATCTCGACGATCCCCGCCATGTCCTCGCGCTGGAGCCTATCGAAGATGATCGTCTCGTCCAGGCGGTTGAGGAACTCCGGGCGGAAATGCGCCCGCACCGCATCCATCACGTCGCGCTTGGCTTCGCCCGCGTCCGCACCTTCGGGTAGCTGACTAAGCGCCTGACTGCCAAGATTCGATGTCAGAACGATGAGCGTTTGCTTGAAGTCGACCGTCCGGCCATGGCCATCAGTCAAAACCCCGTCATCGAGAACCTGCAAGAGTACGTTGAAGACATCCGGATGCGCCTTTTCGACCTCATCGAAGAGCACGACTTGATAAGGCCTGCGGCGCACGGCTTCCGTCAGAACGCCACCTTCCTCATAGCCGACATAGCCCGGAGGCGCCCCGATCAGGCGGGCCACGGAGTGCTTCTCCATGAATTCCGACATGTCGATGCGCACCATGGCACTGTCATCGTCGAAGAGAAATTCGGCCACCGCCTTTGTCAGCTCGGTCTTGCCAACACCCGTCGGCCCAAGAAAGAGGAAGCTGCCCAAGGGCCGGTTCTCGTCGTTAAGCCCTGCCCGGGCGCGGCGTACCGAATTGGCCACGGCCTGCACGGCTGCATTCTGGCCGATGACGCGCTTGTGCAGCCCGTCCTCCATGCGCAGCAGCTTGTCGCGCTCCCCTTCGAGCATCTTGCCTGCGGGCACACCCGTCCAGCGCTCGATGACCTGGGCGATATGCTCCGGGCGCACGGCTTCCTCGACGGTCACGTCACCGTCCGCACCTTCGGCCGCGGCCAGTTTCTTCTCGAGCTCCGGAATCACACCAAAGCGCAATTCACCGGCACGAGCCAAGTTGCCTTCACGGGTTGCGATCTCGACATCCGCGCGCGCAGTATCAAGCTGTTCCTTCAGCTCGCGTGCGCTTTCAAGCTTGTCGCGGGCAGTTTGCCAGCTCGCCGTCATCTCCGCGGACTTGTCCTTGAGGTCGGCCAACTCCTTTTCCAGCTTTTCAAGCCGGTCCTTGGAAGCATCGTCCTCTTCCGTGCGCAGCGCCTCGGCCTCGATCTGCAATTGAAGAATCTGGCGATCGAGCGCGTCGAGCTCTTCTGGCTTGCTGTCCACTTCCATGCGCAGACGGCTGGCCGCCTCGTCCATCAGGTCGATGGCCTTATCGGGCAGGAACCGGTCAGTGATGTAGCGGTTCGACAGCGTGGCCGCCGCAACAAGCGCACTGTCGGAGACGCGCACACCGTGGTGCAACTCATATTTCTCCTTGATGCCACGCAGGATCGAGATCGTATCTTCCACGGTCGGTTCATCTGTGAACACGGGCTGGAAACGCCTTGCGAGTGCGGCATCCTTTTCGACATGCTTGCGATACTCATCGAGCGTTGTCGCCCCGACGCAGTGCAGCTCGCCGCGTGCCAGCGCCGGTTTGATGAGGTTGGCCGCATCCATTGCGCCTTCCGATTTCCCCGCGCCCACGAGCGTGTGCATCTCGTCAATGAACAAGATGATTTCGCCAGCCGCATTGGTGACCTCGCTCAGAACAGCCTTGAGCCGCTCTTCGAACTCACCTCGATACTTCGCGCCGGCAATCAGCGCACCCATGTCAAGCGAAAGCAGTTTCTTGTTCTGCAGGCTCTCGGGCACATCGCCATTGACGATCCTGAGCGCAAGGCCTTCGGCGATCGCCGTCTTGCCCACGCCCGGTTCACCGATGAGAACGGGATTGTTCTTGGTGCGACGGCTCAAAACCTGCATCGTGCGGCGGATCTCGTCATCCCGCCCGATGATCGGATCGATCTTGCCGTTCCGTGCGCGCTCGGTCAGGTCGGTCGCGTATTTGTTCAGGGCGTCATAGCCTTCCTCGGCGCTCGCGCTGTCGGCCGTGCGACCCTTACGAATGTCATTGACTGCCGAGTTGAGCGCTTGCGCGTTGACCCCACCCTGATCAAGAGCATCCTTGGCCGCCGACTTGACCATCGCCAGCGCCATGAGCATACGCTCTACCGGCACGAAGCTGTCACCCGCCTTCTGCGCGAGGCTCTCAGCCTCGGCAAGCACCTTGGCAAGGCTCTTGTCCAGATAGGGCTGGCCGGTGTCGCCGCTCACCTTCGCGATTTTCCCGATTGCAAGATCAACCGCCTCTTTCACACGTTGAGGCGCACCCCCTGCACGGGTGATGAGGTTCGAGGCAAGTCCCTCGGAATCGTCCATCAATGCTTTGAGCAAGTGTTCGGGAACGACCCTTTGGTGATCTTCCCTCATTGCGATCGTCTGCGCGGCTTGCAGGAACCCGCGCGACCGCTCCGTGAACTTCTCCAAGTTCATGGCATTTCTCCTTCTGTTAAGCTTTCCCCCTTTGCGCACCCGAATTCGGCATACGCGTTTGGGAACCTTGCTTGAGAAATGGGGGGGCACACCCTGCCATTCAAGACTCTCTGAGCGGAAAACCGCACATTTTCTCGCGTTTTCGTGATCGCATCTTGGGAACCTTCAGGGCGCTTCCCACGTTCCCCCTCAGACGGGCCAATTATTCGGATTCAGGAGTAGAGCAATGACACAGGCCATCACTCAAATCGCGCGCGTTCGCTACAACCTCGAATTCAGCGGGTATGAGGCAATGGTTTTCGTGCAAGATGCCGAAGCTACATTTTCCTACCCCAGCTTCGTCATCGCGCCGCTTGATGCAGACTACGCCTTCGTCATGCGCCAGCTTCAAGCCAAGGCCCTTGAATGCCACGCTTCCGCCAGACCGGGGCTGCGCTCGCGCCTTCGCCGCCCCACCCCGACGCCTCAGGCCCGAGAGCTGCCCCCTCTGGCGGCCTGAGGCAAGAGCCCCCTTGCCACGCAGATTTTGAGCGTGCGCAAGGGGTGCCACCCAGCACGGACTCGGGCTGCGAAGCCATCACACCAAAAGCATTGCAAATTCCAAGCTGACGCGCCAAAGCGTATCGGGATGCACCAGCCTCGGAGTACCTGATGTCAGATGATCGCCTTATCGTTGCCCTCGATGTTCCAAATGCGCTCGAGGGGCTCAAGCTCGCGGATGCTTTGGGGGATTCCGTCTCTTTCTACAAGATCGGGCTCGGCATGCTCACCGGAGGCGGTCTTGCACTGGCGCGGGAGCTAAAGGACGAGCGCGGCAAGCGTATCTTTCTGGACATGAAGCTCTTCGACATCGGGGCCACCGTGGAAGCGGCCGTGCGGGGGCTGGCCCAGTTCGATCTCGATTTCCTCACAGTGCATGGCGATCCTCATGTCGTTCGGGCCGCCAAGGAAGGCGCGGCGGGCAAGGAGCTGAAGATCCTGGCCGTCACGATCCTGACGTCTCTCGACAGAAGCGATCTCGACGCCGCGCTGCTCAAGGAAGGGGATACAAAGGCGCTCGTGCTCGAACGGGCCGGGCGCGCTTTCGAAGCGGGCGCCGATGGCGTCATCGCCTCTCCGCAAGAGGCCAAGCTCATTCGTGATCTTCCCGATGCGGACGGCAAGCTGATCGTCACGCCGGGTGTGAGGCCTGAAGGGGCTACGCTCGGCGATCAGAAACGCGTCGCGACACCAGCAAGAGCGATCAGTGATGGTGCCGATCATATCGTGGTCGGGCGCCCGATCTGGCAAGCCGCCAATCCGAAGGACGCAGCCGAAGCCGTCATCGGGGAACTGCCTGCTCGTCAGGGCTGAGAGGGTCTCAGTCCTCGTTGATATCCTTGTCGAAATACTTGATCTGCCCCTTCCGCACACCGGCAACGCGACGCAGCAGCACCCAGGCGATCAGCGAGAACAGCGAGAACAGCAGGAGCGTAATCGGGAAAGACCCGGTCAAGACAGCCGCGCCCGGGCCTCCGACGCCAAGCAACAACCCAATCATTGCTGCTCCAGCGGCGAAGCCGAGCAGTATGAACCCCGGCGCGAATATCTCGAGGATCGCCAGAACCACAGCGAACGAGACCCACGCCCACCACAAGGTCCAGATCGCTTCGCCGGAAACGAGTTCCATCACTTGGCCCCTTTGAGCATGCCAAAGGCATTCTTGAACGCGTCCATCGCATCGGCCGGAAGCAGGATCGTCTGCTTGCCCTCGCCCGCGCCAACGGCTGCCAGTGCTTCAACCTGCTTGAGCGCCACCTGATACTGTGCAGCCTCCAGCCCGTTGTCGGCGATCGCCTGCGCAACCACCCCCGTGGCATAAGCTTCGGCGTCGGCCGCGATCCTGCGGGCCTTGGCGATCTGCTCGGCAGAATAGAGTTCAGCGTCGGCATTGAGCTCGACTGCGCGTTTTTCGCCTTCCGCGCGGGTCACGGCCGCGCGCCGTTCGCGTTCGGCGTTGAGTTGCTGAAGCATGGCGTCGCGCGTCGCCTGATCGAGGTTCACATCGAGGATCTCTGCGCGGGTCACTTCGATCCCCCAGTTCTCCACCGCATCCTCGACGCTCTTCTTGATCTGTGTGATCAGCTGCGAGCGGTTGGCCTGCACCTCGTCGAGCTCCATCTTGCCGATCTCGGCGCGCACGATACCTGCCACGGTGGTCGCTATGGCCGCATCGATATCGCGGATGCGATAGACTGTCTTCTCCGGTTCGAGAATGCGAAAGAAAACGCTCGTCTCGACCTGCACCAGCACATTGTCCTTGGTAATGGCATCCTGACTCGCCGTGGGCAGCTGCCTTTCGAGAATGCTGACCTTGTGGCGCACGCGATCGAGAAACGGAACGATGAAATTGATTCCCGGTCCAAGCACGGAGCGCAGCCGCCCGAAGCGCTCTACCACGAACTTTTCCGATTGTGGCACGATCCGGACACCAAGCAGGATCGACAGTAGAATGAGAATTGCGATGAGCAGCAACACAGCGTTGCTGCCAAGAAATTCAGTCAAGATCTGGTCTGTTGTCATTGGGCCCTCCTGCCTGACAGGCGGAATATGACGTCAAGACCGGCATTTTCCAAGTGGCTTTGCAATGCGCGAGCACCTAAATTGAGAAAATGCAGAGTTTATGCCGCGATTGTCTTGAGATGTTCGAGGGAGCATCGCGTTGTCCGCGGTGCCGCAGCCCTCGCGTGAAATCGCATGCGGAGCTGTTCGAACTGACCATTGCGCATATGGATTGCGACGCCTTCTATGCCTCGGTCGAAAAGCGCGACAACCCGGAGCTGGCAACGAAACCCGTGATCATCGGGGGCGGGCGCCGCGGCGTTGTCTCAACGGCCTGCTATGTCGCGCGGATTCGTGGTGTGCGCTCCGCCATGCCCATGTTCCAGGCGCTCAAGCTCTGCCCCGAAGCGGTCATCATACGGCCCCGGATGGACGCCTATGTCACGGCGAGCCGCGAAATCAGACAGATGATGGAAGAGTTGACGCCTGAAATCGAACCCCTGTCGCTCGACGAGGCATTCATGGACCTTTCGGGAACACAAAGGCTGCATGGCCAACCACCTGCCGTGATGCTCGCTCGGCTGATCACGCGAATGCGTGACGAGCTCGGCCTGACCGGCTCCATCGGCCTAAGTCACAACAAGTTCCTCGCCAAGGTGGCCTCCGATCTCGAAAAGCCAAAGGGATTTTCAGTGATCGGGAAGGCAGAAACCGAAGCCTTTCTGCGCGAAAAACCTGTCCGGCTCATCTGGGGCGTGGGGGAAGCCACACAATCAGCCCTCGAAAAGGCAGGTATCTACAGATTCTCAGATTTGCTCCGCTGGTCGCAGGAAGACCTGACCGCTCGCTTCGGAGCGATGGGAACCCGACTCTATTATATCGCGCGCGGGCAGGACAGGCGCCGCGTCTCGGCGCATGAACCCATCAAGTCGATTTCCAAGGAGACGACCTTCTTCGAAGATACGTCCGACCCCGATCTGCTTGATGGCCATCTCTGGCGCCTCGCCGAGCAGGTGTCGGATCGTGCCAAGGCTCTCGGACTGGCGGGGCGCGTGGTCACGCTCAAACTCAAGAAAGCCGATCATGGCCTGATCACGCGCCGCCACACGCTCAGGGAGGCCACGCAGTTGACCGATGCAATTTACCGTAACGCGCGTGCGCTATTAGACCAATCCGGTATCGCCGGTCCTTTCCGGCTGATCGGAACCGGAATTTCCAGCCTCAGCCCCGCCGAGAATGCCGACCAGTTTGGCGACCTGCTTGATCCCGATGCCCGTAGACGCGGCGATGTCGAGCGCGCAACCGACAAGATCAAGGAAAGGTTCGGGACCAAGGCCATCCTCAAGGGGCGTGCCCTGCGGTGACCCTACTCGGCGGCAAGGGGTTCCTTGCGGCGTCCGATATCCGAAATATCGGCGATGACCTCTTTCAGCCTCCGGCGAACCGTATCGAAATTCCCGTTCGGCCGAACCATCTTCTCGTTCATGTAAAGTGATCGATCAATCTCGATCTGGATGGCGTGGTGTCCGCGCGCCGGGCGACCATAGCTTTGACAGATATAGGCCCCCGCAAAAGGCACATTGCGCACCGTGACGAAGCCGGCAGCCACGAATGCTTCCTCGATGCGATCGACGATCTCCGGACCCGCCGAGGCGCCATGCCTGTCGCCGATCACGATCTCGGGCCGGCGCGAGACACCGCGAGCAGTCAGATCCATCGCCTCGTGAGGCATTGAATGGCAATCAATCAGGATCGCTTCGCCGAAGACCTGAGACGACTGTTTCATCAGCTTGCCCAGGATATGATGGTATGGGCGCCAATACATGTCGATTCGGCG
>JAWLEL010000102.1:0-7741 GCA_041686165.1 Lentibacter sp. | reverse complement strand
CCGCGTTGCCGTCAATGTCGCCGACGGTCGGGCCGAGCTGCGCTGCGAGCATACGGAATTTCTTGGTCATCGCGCCCTCCGGGTCAGAACTGGCCCGCAGATTTAGCACAAACCCAGCCGAGGGAAAGAAGAACCGTTGCCCCTGCCCGCCAGCTGGCCTAAATTTCCACTCAACATCGGCGCGTGAGCCGTGAAATGCCGTGGAACAGGGGTGAGAGAAACGATGAAACAGGCAAAGTCAGCACGTCTGCAAGCCACGCTCGCCTCTGCACTGGCGCTCTTGGCACTCACCTTGAGCACGCCGCTTCAGGCACAGGACGCGCAAGTCCGCAGCAAGCAGTATGACGATGGCGGCGTCTACGAAGGCACGTTCAAGAACGGCCTTCAGCACGGCACGGGCACATATCGGCTGCCCAACGGCTACGAATACTCCGGCGACTGGATGGAAGGCGAGATCAAGGGGCGCGGCACAGCAAGCTTTCCCAACGGGTCTGTCTATGAAGGCGAGTTCGAGAAGGGCAAGCCGCATGGCGTCGGCAAGATCGTCATGGCCGATGGCGGCACCTATGAAGGCGAATGGGTCGAGGGCAAGATCTCGGGCCGCGGTATCGCCGTCTATGCCAACGACACGCGCTACGAGGGGGGCTTTCTCAACGCGCAGCATCACGGCAACGGCGTGATGACCAGCCCCACGGGCTATGAATATGACGGCGCCTGGGTCGACGGAATCAAACAGGGCCAGGCCACGATCACCTATCCTGACGGCGCGGTCTATGTCGGTGAGGTGGCAGACGGCAAGCGCTCTGGCGAGGGTAAGCTCACCATGCCCGATGGCCTCGTCTACGAAGGCACGTGGGAGGACGGGCAACTCAGCGGCACGGGCAAGCTGACGCAGGCAAACGGCGATGTCTACGAGGGAGAGCTGGTGAGCGGGCGCCGCGAAGGGCAAGGCAAGGTGACCTATGCCGACGGCGATATCTACGAAGGCAGCTTCGAGGCCGACAAGCGCGCAGGTCAGGGCACGTTCAGGGGCGCCGATGGCTACACCTATGAAGGCTCCTGGGTCGATGGGCGTATCGAGGGCGATGGCACAGTCACCTACCCCGACGGTTCGGTCTATGTCGGCGAGTTCAGGGCCGACCAGCCCGACGGCACCGGCACCATCACCTACGCCGACGGTTCCTCTTACGAGGGGGAATGGAAAGAAGGTGTGATCGAAGGAAACGGCAAGGCGACCTACGCCAACGGCGTTGTCTACGAAGGCAGCTTCGAGAACGCGAAGAACCACGGTTTCGGCATCATGACCTATGCCGATGGCTACCGCTACGAGGGCAACTGGCAGGACGGCCAGCGCCACGGCGAAGGAAAGGCGACCTACCCGGATGGAACCGTCTACGAAGGCAATTTCGAAAACGGCCAGCGCCACGGGGAAGGCAAGATCACCATGTCCGACGGCTTCACCTATGACGGGGAATGGCAAAAGGGCGAGATTTCAGGCCAGGGCAAGGCGACCTATGCCAACGGCGATGTCTACGAGGGCACCTTCCTGCGTGGCAAACGCCAGGGCGCAGGCACGATGACATACGACTCGGGCCAGACGGAAACAGGCACCTGGCAGAACGGCGCACTGTCGGAGGAGGACGAAACCGCCGAGGAGTGAGCCGGCCGAATCCGCTCAGGCCCGCCGAAGCCTGAGCGCATTCGTCACCACGAAGACCGAGCTGAGCGCCATCGCACCCGCCGCGAGCATGGGCGAGAGAAGCCAGCCCGTGAGGGGGTAGAAGAGGCCTGCCGCGACCGGGATGAGCGCGGCATTGTAGGCAAAGGCCCAGAACAGGTTCTGCCGGATGTTGCGCATCACGTGGCTGGCCAGGGATTGCGCCTCGGCCGCCTTGGCCGGATCGCCGCCCATCAGCACCACTTCGGCGCTTTCGATGGCCACGTCCGTGCCCGAGCCCATGGCGATGCCCACATCCGCCGCCGACAGCGCGGGGGCATCGTTTATCCCGTCGCCCACGAAGGCCACGGCGCCGCGCTCCTGCAGCGCGCGCACGGCGTCGAGCTTGCCTTCCGGCAGCACCTCGGCCTGCACATCATCGATCCCGAGCTGGCCTGCCACATGCCGTGCGGCGGCCTCGGCATCCCCCGTGATCATCGCCGTCAGGATACCGCGTTTCTTGAGCGCCTTCACGGTCTCGATGGCGCTCGGCTTGAGGGCATCAGCGACGGCGAGACGTCCGGCATAGACGCCATCCACGGCAATATAGGAGACGGATTTGCCTTGCTCCTGCCAGGCATGGCTGCCGGGCAGGTCAATCCCTTCAGCTTCGAGCATGCGTGCCGTGCCGACGAGCAGCGCATGGCCGCTGACCTCTGCGCGCACGCCCTGCCCCGACACCGCTTCGAAAGCGCTTGCCTCGGGCAAATCACCCTCATGCGCCGCCACGATGGCGGCCGCGACGGGATGCTCCGAGCCCTGTTCGGCAGCCGCCACCAGCCGCAGCAGTTCAGCGCGCTCGAAGCCTTCGGCCTCGAAATCGGTGAGGACAGGCTTGCCCTCGGTCAAGGTTCCGGTTTTGTCGAAGGCGACAATCTTCACATCCGACAGTTGCTGAAGCGCGTCGCCCTTGCGAAAGAAAATGCCCTTCTCGGCGCCGCGCCCCGTGCCGACCATGATCGACATGGGCGTGGCAAGACCCATGGCACAGGGGCAGGCAATGATCAGTACCGAGACGGAAGCGACGAGCGCCTGCGCCAGCTCGGCCCCGAGGGCCAGCCATGCGCCGAGTGTCAACACCGACAAGACCATGACCACCGGTACGAACCACAGCGTCACGCGGTCCACCAGCGCCTGGATCGGCAGCTTGGCCGCCTGCGCCTCCTCCACGGCACGCACGATACCGGCCAGAACCGTCTCGCTGCCCACCTTTTCGGCGCGCATTTCGAGCGCACCATTGCCGTTTACCGTCCCGGCGATGAGCGCATCTCCCTCTGCCTTGGCCACCGGCAAGGGCTCACCGGTGAGCATCGCCTCATCCACGTGGCTTTCGCCCCGCGTGACACTGCCGTCCACGGGCACGCGCTCGCCGGGCCTGAGGCGCAGCACATCACCAATGGCCACCTCGGCCACGGGCGCACGCTCAAAGCTCTCACCGCGCCTGACCTCGACCTCGTCCGGCGCCAGTTCCACGAGCCTTTCGATAGCGGCTCCCGCGCGCCCCTTGGCCCGTGCTTCCATCCAGCGACCCGCGAGGATCAGCACGACGATCACGCCCGCAGCCTCGAAATAGACCGCCCTTGACGCGGCCGGCAAAAGCTCCGGCGCGAATGTGGCCACACAGGAATAAAGATAGGCCGCCATGGTGCCCACGGCGACGAGACTGTTCATGTCCGGCGCGCCGCGCATCAGCGCGGGAAAGCCCGCCCGATAGAACTGCCGCCCCGGCCAGGCCAGAACGAGCGTGATCAGGACGAACTGGATCAGCCAGGAGGTCTGCATACCGATCGTATCCATGATGAAATGATGAAACGCGGGCACCAGATGACCGCCCATCTCCATGATGAAAACCGGCAGCGCGAGGGCGCCCGCGATCAGCGCGTCGCGCCGCAGGCGTGCCGCCTCGCCCGCGCGGCGCGCACCGGCGCTCTCGCTCTGCTCTCCGGCAGCGCGCGCGGTATATCCCGAGTCCTGGACGGCGGCGATGATGTCCGACACCTCCACGGCCCCCGCCAGGAACGAAACGGTCAAACGTTCGGAGGCGAAGTTCACACGTGCCTCCGTCACCCCCTCAAGGCCATTCACGGCATCTTCCACGCGCGCAACGCAGGAAGCGCAGGTCATGCCTTCGATGTTGAATTCCGCCCGGTCCTCGCGCGCCGGGTAGCCCGCCTTGTCCAGCGCTTCGGCCACATCCGCAAGCTTGCGGCCCGGCGCATCGAACCGCGCCTCGGCATTGGCCAGGTTGACGCGCACGTCTTCGGCCCCATCGACTGCGCCGATCGCCTCTTCCGCACGGCGCACGCAGCTGGCGCAGCTCAATCCCTCGAGTGTGAGTCTCATTTCGCCCATATCTGTCTCCTTTGGGCAGGATATGGGGCCTCCAGTAACTGGAGGGTCAAGCGCAGGCCTAGGACAATCTGAAATTTTCTGCTTTAACTCGCAGGTGCCCTCGGTATAACCTGCGCCCATGACACGGCAGACAGATATCGCATTCCAAGCTGCGCTGCGCATTGCACTGCATGCACTGCGCCTGCCCGTCACCGCGCGCCTACTTCTTAGCCGCCTCTGAGCGTGCCGTCTTGGCGCACGCGCTCAGAGGATATGCCTTACGCGCCCTTCGCTTGGACACTCACATAACATCAGAGAATTGATATGACTTCTGCAAGCAGCCAAGACCGCGTCTTGATCTTCGACACGACCCTGCGCGACGGGGAGCAATCTCCCGGCGCCACCATGACCCACGAGGAAAAGCTCGAGATTGCCGAGCTTCTCGATGAAATGGGCGTCGACATCATAGAGGCCGGCTTTCCCATCGCCTCCGAGGGCGATTTCAACGCGGTCTCCGAGATCGCCAAGCGCTCGAGAAATTCGGTCATCTGCGGCCTCGCGCGGGCCAACGAGAAAGACATCGAACGTGCCTGGGATGCCGTGAAACATGCCGCGCAGCCGCGCATTCACACCTTCATCGGCACATCGCCCCTGCATCGCGAGATTCCGAACCTCACGCAGGACGAGATGGCCGACCGGATTCACGAGACGGTCACCCATGCGCGCAACCTCTGCGACAATGTCCAATGGTCGCCCATGGATGCCACGCGCACGGAATGGGATTACCTGTGCCGCGTCGTCGAGATCGCCATCAAGGCGGGTGCCACCACGGTCAACATCCCCGACACGGTGGGCTATGCCGACCCCGGCGAGAGCGCGAAGATCATCAGCGGGCTGATCGAGGCGGTGCCCGGCGCAGACGAGATCATCTTCGCCACCCATTGCCACAACGATCTGGGCATGGCCACGGCCAACTCTCTCGCCGCCGTCGCGGGCGGCGCGCGCCAGATCGAATGCACGATCAACGGCCTCGGAGAGCGCGCGGGCAACACCGCCCTCGAAGAGGTGGTGATGGCGATCAAGACCCGCTCGGACATCATGCCCTGGTTCACCGGCATCGACACCACCAAGATCATGAACCTCTCGCGCCGCGTGGCCACGGCCTCGGGCTTCAACGTGCAGTTCAACAAGGCCATCGTGGGCAAGAACGCCTTCGCCCATGAAAGCGGCATTCACCAGGACGGCATGCTCAAGAACCGCGAGAACTTCGAGATCATGCGCCCCGAGGACATCGGGCTCGCGGGCACGTCGCTGCCTCTGGGCAAGCATTCGGGCCGCGCCGCGCTGCTCGACAAGCTGCACAACCTGGGCTTCGACGTGGGCGACAACCAGCTCAAGGATGTCTTCGTGCGCTTCAAGGACCTGGCGGACCGCAAGAAGGAAGTCTTTGACGATGACATCATCGCCCTGGTGCGCGCAGGCGGCGGCGAAGACGACGGGCACCTGTCGATCACCTCGCTCGCCGTGACATGCGGCACCGGCGGACCGGCAGAGGCCACGCTGGTCATGGATGTCGGCGGCGAGGAAAAATCCGCGACCCAGTCAGGCGATGGTCCCGTCGACGCGACGTTCAAGGCCGTTCGCGATATCTACCCCAACGATGCCCACCTCGAGCTTTACCAGGTCCATGCCGTGACCGAAGGCACCGACGCGCAGGCGACCGTGTCGGTCCGGCTGGAGGAAGATGGCAACATCGCCACGGGGCAATCGGCCGATACCGACACGGTGGTGGCCAGCGCCAAGGCCTATGTCCACGCGCTCAACCGCCTCTACACCCGCCGCGGCAAGACGGGCGAGAACGAAAAGGAAATCAGCTACAAGGATGTCGGCTGAACCGTCCCGCGAAGGCAGAGCATTTCAACCAAACCAGAAGGGCGCAGCCGTGGCTGCGCCCTTTATTCTTGCTGCAAGCGATGCGGTCTACTCCGCCTCGTCCATGGTCGATGCGTTGAGTTGCGCATAGTTTTCCGGTCCGATCTTCTCCAGAAGATCAAGCTGTGTCTGCAGAAAGTCCATATGCCCCTCTTCATCAGTCAGCAGCTTCTCGAAAAGCGCCATGGATACATAGTCGTCAACCTCCGAGCAGTATTTGCGCGCTTCGCGATAGAGCGCCGCGGCCTCTTCCTCGGCGGCAAGATCGGCTTCCAGCGTTTCCTTCGGGGTCTGCCCGATGCGGAGCGGATCGAGCTTTTGAAGGTTGGGATGCCCACCCAGGAAGATGATCCTCTGGATCAACTCGTCGGCATGGTGCATCTCCTCGATGCTTTCCGCGCGGCTCTTGGCCGCCATGTGTCCAAGACCCCAGTCTTCCTGAAGGCGATAATGCAGCCAATACTGGCTCACAGCGGTCAACTCGCTCCGCAGGGCCTTGTTGAGATACTCGATGACTTTCTCGTCGCCCTTCATGATCTCTGTCCTTTCCTGACTTTCAAGCTGGGTCCCTCGCCAGCATTTCGGGCGAGGTTGGGAACCCTGAGATTATCATTCGAGCGCATTGTGTCCAGAAAGAGCGGCATGCACCCGCCGCAATCCGCGGCCTTGCCAAGGGCGTGGTAGATCTTGCCAGGGCTGATGATCGTGTCGGAATCGGAGGCGCGCATCCAGTCGATGGCGGCGTGGATGTCATCGTCGGTGATGTTCATGCATTGGCAGATGATCATGTCGTTCCCATGCTCACTTCGTCAGGATCAGCTTGCCCGAGCGCGTGATCCGAAGGGTGTAGAGCTGATCTCCAAGCGTGATGAGGGCCGACTGACCGCCCTCGACAAGCTTCTCGGCGCTATAGCAGGGCAAGCTGCGTTCCTCTTTTTTCTCGGCGGGTTGGCTTCTTGTCTCGGTCATGACCGCCCCCCGCGGCCTGACGCGATCCGGTCGAGGAGGACCTCACAGTTCGGGATGGTGAAAAAAGCTTCGCTGGCCATGATCTCGCGCAGATCATCATACCATCTGTTTGTCTCATGGCCTTGTCTTTGCCCTTCCGGGCGCTTGGTCTCGAGGTTTTGCATGTCGCGGCTCCGTTGTCGGTCACGGGCTTCCCCGGATGCAAATCGGGGGTGGCTGGTGTTCCCTTTTTATCTGACTATTTTTGTCAGCAAAGTCAATCCGATTCTTTTTGTCGGAAATACGGCTGGCAGGCCGACCGCACAATAACGCCTAGCGCGACCGGATCGGCAGCCGGAAGGCATGCTGGCCGACACCGAGCTTTCCGGGCGCTGCGGGAAAGCGGCCCGCCTGTCTGACCGAGGCGAGCGCAAGCTTGTCGATCCGAGGGTTGCCCGACGACTTGGCAAGGCTTACCCCGAGCAGCGCACCGCTGCCTGACACGGTGATCGTGACGACAGCGGTTCCCCGGCCCTCTCCACGTGGCGCCCGCCGGGCGATGCGCGCGCGGATCTGCGTGCCCCAACTGCGCAGCAACGACGTGCGCTGCTCGCGCGACAACGTCGCGCTCTGCGCCGCCTTGTTCTTGCCCTTGGCCACGCCCTGTCCTGCGCCCTTGGCAACGCGTTTCTGCGCCCCCTGCGAGGCCTTCGACGCCGGTTTCTGCGCTGGATCGGAGGCCTTTTCCGACGGGGAATTCTTAACCGTCGTCTTCTCGGCTGGCTTCGGCGTCGACGTGACCTTCCGCTGAGC
>JAWLEL010000101.1:0-7843 GCA_041686165.1 Lentibacter sp. | reverse complement strand
GGGCTTGGCCTGCCGATCCTCATGTCCTGGCCCGTGGGCGGCGTTCTGGCCGCCGGAGCGGCCTGGATCATCGGCAAGGCGGCGCTCGGTCTGCGCTCGGATTACCTCGCCATCGCCACGCTCGGCATCGCCGAGATCATCATCGCGGTGATGAAGAACGAGGACTGGATGGCGCGCGGCGTGAAGAACGTGATCGGCGTGCCCCGCCCCGTGCCCAACGAGATCGACCTGCAGAACGACCCCTCCTTCGTCGAGCGCGCCACCGCCTGGGGGCTCGACCCGGCGATCGCCTCCTCGCTCTACGTCAAGTTCGGCTATGCCGTGCTTTTCACCATCGTGCTGGTGATCCTCTTCGTCATGGCGCAGGCCGCGCTCAAGAGCCCCTGGGGGCGGATGATGCGCGCGATTCGCGACAACGAGGTTGCCGCCGAAGCCATGGGCAAGGACGTGACCGCGCGACACCTGCAGATCTTCATTCTCGGCTCGGCCATCTGCGGCATCGCCGGTGCGATGATCACCACGCTCGATGGCCAGCTCACGCCGACCTCCTATCACCCGCTGCGCTTCACCTTCCTGATCTGGCTGATGGTGATCGTCGGCGGCTCGGGCAACAATCTCGGTGCCGTTCTGGGCGGCTTCGTGATCTGGTTCTTCTGGGTCCAGGTCGAGCCGATGGGTCATGCGCTCCTGTCGTTCCTGACATCGGGCATGGAAGAGGGCTCGGCGCTCAAGGATCACCTGCTGGAAAGCGCGGCGCATATGCGGCTGCTGACGATGGGTGTCATCCTGCTCTGCGTGCTCAGGTTCAGCCCGCGGGGGCTTATACCGGAGAAGTAGGCGGGCCTTCCCAGCCGCGCCGAAGGCGTCTCGAACGCCTTCGGCGAAGCTCTTCACACGTCTCCCGGGCCGCTCAACGCCCCTTGAAGAGCCCGCCGAGAACCCCGCGGATCATGCGGCGCCCAGTTGTGCCCGTCAGCTCTTTCATCACGTTCTTCGTGAGCGCCTCTGCAAAGCTCTCCGACTTGCGCCGCCCGCGCGAGGATGAACGCGCCACACGCTTGCCCGAATAGCGTCGCCCTGCCTTGTATTCAGCCTCGGCGGCTTCGGCTTCGTCCTCAGCGCGTTCGGCGTCCTCAGCAGCCTCGGCCGCTTCCGCCGCGCGCTCCTTCAGTATCTCGTAAGCCGAGTGCCGGTCGAGCACGGCTTCATATTTTCCCGCGACGGGCGATGCGGAGAGCTGGGCCTCGCGCTCGGTGTGCGTGATCGGGCCAAGCTGCGAGCTCGGCGGTCGGATGAGTGTGCGTTCGGCCACGCCGGGCACGCCCTTGTCCTCGAGAAAGGATGTCACCGCCTCGCCGATGCCGACTTCGCGGATGGCCGTTTCGATATCGAAACGTGGATTCTCGCGGTAGGTCTCGGCGGCCAGACGCAGCGCCTTCTTGTCGCGCGCAGTGAAGGCGCGCAGCGCGTGCTGGACGCGGTTGCCGAGCTGCCCGAGGATATCCTCGGGCACGTCGTCGGGGTTCTGGGTGATGAAATAGACGCCGACCCCCTTGGAGCGGATGAGCCGCGCGACCTGCTCGACCTTGTCGATCAACACCTTTGGCGCCCCGTCAAAGAGCAGGTGCGCCTCATCGAAGAAGAAGACAAGCTTTGGCTTTTCGGGGTTGCCCACTTCGGGCAGCTCCTCGAACAGCTCCGACAGGAGCCAGAGCAGGAATGTCGAATAGAGCCTGGGCGCGCCCATCAGCGTATCGGCAGCGAGCACGTTGACGCGGCCGCGCCCGTCCGGCTCGCGGGCCATCATGTCTGCAAGCTCGAGCGCCGGCTCGCCGAAGAGCTTGTCGCCGCCCTGGTTCTCCAGCACCAGCAGGCGCCGCTGGATCGCTCCGATGGAGGAGGTCGCGATATTTCCGTAGCGCAGCGCGAGCGTGTCGCGGTTTTCCCCGACCCAGACCAGCAGAGCCTGCAAATCCTTGAGATCGAGCAGCGGCATCCCCTCCTCATCCGCCACGCGAAAGGCGATGTTGACGATGCCTTCCTGCGCCTCGCTGAGTTCCAGCAGGCGGCTGATGAGAAGCGGGCCCATCTCGGCCACGGTCGTGCGGATCGGGTGCCCCTGCTCGCCGAAGAGATCCCAGAAGGTGACGGGGAAGCTCTCGTAGCGATAGCGCTCCTCGAAGCCGATCGTCCGGGCGCGGCTCATGAAGGCTTCGTGCAGGCTGGCGTTCTCGCTGCCGGCCTTGGCAAGACCCGAGAGATCGCCCTTCACATCGGACATGAAAACCGGCACCCCGGCTTTGGAGAAGCTCTCGGCCATGATCTGGAGGGTGACGGTCTTGCCCGTGCCCGTGGCACCGGCAATGAGGCCGTGGCGATTGGCATATTCGAGGCCGAGGTGCTGAGGGTCGGCATGATCCACACCGCCACCACCCATGAAAATCCCGTCTGTCATGATAGCCCTTTTCCTCTGCGCTCTGTCTGAACACACTATTTTAATGTTTTCACAGCAGGATCAAGCGTGCTTCGTCTCTCATGTCCTCTTGGGGCGAGGCTGACTTCCTCCCTGTCAGACTGGCCGCGCCTTCGGGTGCGGCCCTTTTTCGTTTCTGCCTCAAAGTCTGTTGACGCCTGCGACGCATTGTCTTACCGTCCGATCCCAATACAAGTCGGCCAAGTCCGACAGGGAGAAAAACATACAAATCTGGAAAGGAGCCTGGGGTCAGGCTCCTTTTTTCTTTTGGCGCCAAAGTGCCGAGATAAGCGCCGTGATCTACGCGGGATTTTGCCGGAAAGCGCTGCGCCTTCGCGAATTTGACGCTGACTCCCGCGCCGCTGCATGTTAAGCGGAAGCAAGACAAACAAGTGACGGGAAGTCCAATGTTCAAGACACTCAGCACAGCGCTCCTGATGGCGCTTCTTACCCTGCCGATCAGCGCTCATGCACAGAGCACGGATGGCAGCGAAGAAACCACAGACACCGAAGAGGCCCAGGCCGAGCTGCCTGCCGTTGATGACGGGCTCAGCCTCGGCGAAGAGGCCCAGCCCGAGACCTACACGCGCGAGACGAACGGTGACTGGGAGATCCAGTGCATCCGCCTGCCCGGAGAGGAAGAAGAGGGCGATGAGCCCTGTCAGCTCTTCCAGGCTCTTCAGGATGACCAGGGCACGAATGTCGCGGAGATCACGCTGTTCCGGCTTCCCGAAGGCGGCAAGGCCATTGCCGGTGCAAATATCCTCGTGCCGCTGGAAACGCTGCTCTCGGCCCAGCTCACGATGTCGATCGATAACGGCAAGGCACGGCGTTACCCTTATAGCTTCTGTAGCCCCATCGGCTGCTTTGCGCGGCTCGGGTTCACCGCGGAGGACATTAACGCCATGAAGCAAGGTGCAGTCGCCAATATCACGATCGTTCCTGCGCCCGCACCGGACCAGGAAGTCGTCCTGCCGATGTCGCTGTCGGGTTTCACCGCCTCCTACGAGTCCGTCGCACCGGTTCAGCAGTAACGCTCATTCCCCATCACGCAAGAAAGGCCCCCGGCACCCCCGGGGGCTTATTTTTGGTCAGGCCATGGCCTGGGGTGTCTCAGACCTTCTTGAGAGCGATCACGGCGTTGAGACCGCCGAAGGCAAAGGCATTCGACAACGCGACATCGACCCGCGCCTCACGCGCCTCGTTGGGCACCACATCAAGCGCACATTCAGGGTCGGGCTCCTCATAGCCTATGGTCGGCGCGATCACGCCGTCGCGCAGCGCCATGATGCAGGCCAGGAGTTCGACAGCGCCCGTCCCGCCGATGCAATGCCCGTGCATCGCCTTGGTCGAAGAGAGCATGAGTTTGTCCGCATGGGGCCCGAAAACATCCGCCACGGCGGCGCATTCGGTCTTGTCATTGGCGGCGGTCCCGGTTCCGTGCGCGTTGATGTAGCCCACCTCCTCGCGGGCGATCCGCGCGTCCTTGAGCGCGCCGGACATGGCCCGTGCCGCACCCTGCTTGGAGGGCATGACGATGTCGGAGGCGTCGGATGTCATGGCAAATCCCGCCACCTCGGCGAGGATGTCCGCACCGCGCGCGCGCGCATGCTCATACTCCTCGAAAACGAAGACACCGGCCCCCTCGCCCTGCACCATGCCGTTGCGGTTGGCCGAGAACGGGCGGCAGGCGTCCTTGGACATGACGCGCAGCCCTTCCCAGGCCTTCACACCGCCGAAGCAGAGCATCGATTCAGATCCGCCGGTGATCATCACCGGGGCCAAGCCACCATGCACCATCTGGAAGGCCTGCGCCATCGCGTGGTTGGAACTTGCACAGGCAGAGGCCACGGTGAAGGCCGGGCCCTTGAGATTGAATTCCATGCTGACATGGCTGGCGGCGGCGTTGTTCATCAGCTTGGGAACAACAAACGGATGAACGCGGTTCTTGCCCTCCTCGTAGACCGAGCGGTAATTGTCGTCGAGCGTGGTCATCCCGCCGCCCGAGTTGCCCAGCACGACTCCCGAACGGGCCGCAAGCTCACCGGAGAACTCCAGCCCGGCCTGTCCGATGGCCTCGCGTGCGGCGATCAGGGTGAACTGCGTGAACCTGTCGAAGAGCGCGAGCTGCTGGCGGTTGAACAGCGTCTCTTCCTGATATCCGCGCACCTGTGCACCGATCTGGACCGCGAGCCGCTCGACATCGCGCATCTCGAGCGGACCGATGCCGCAATGGCCCTCGCGCATGGCGGCGAAGGTGCCTTTCACGTCATGCGCCAGCGCGTTGATCGTGCCGGCTCCGGTAATGACGACGCGTTTCAAACGGGGTCTACCCTTTCTGTTCGGAGACGAGCTTCTCGACCCCTGCAACGATCGAGGCGACATCGGAAATGTCGAATTCGCTCTTTCCCGGCTCGTTGGCGTTGAAGGGAATGGAAATGTCGAACTCTTCCTCGATTGCGAAAATGCTCTCGACCAGCGCAAGACTGTCGATGCCGACATCTTCCAGGCTGCTTTGCATGGTGATGTCCGACGGCTCCAGCATCGCCTGTTCGGCGATGATGCCTATAACCCTGTCCTTGACGCTCATCCTGATCCCCGTCCCTTCCCTGCAGAAGATTTAGTCGCTCCCGCCCGGCTTGAAAACAGCTTTCTGCAACTCGGCGACCTGGCGCATCAGCCGCGGCAGGCGGCGGATCGCCTTGTAGCTCTCCACGTGGGCTTCCATCTTCATCGCCGGGTACCCCAGCAGAACGCGGCCCTTGGGCACATTGGTGAATATCTTGGTGGCCCCGCCAGCGATCACGTTGTCACCCACGAAGATATTGTCATTGATCCCGACCTGCCCTGCGAAGACACAATTGTTCCCGATCACCGTGCTGCCAGCCATGCCGACCTGCCCGCAGATGAGGCAGTCCTCGCCGATCACCACGTTGTGGCCGATATGGACAAGGTTATCGAGCTTGGTGCGCGCGCCGATGCGGGTGTTGCGGACGGTGCCCCTGTCGATCGCCGCATTGGCGCCGATCTCGCAGTCATCACCGATCTCGACGGAGCCGAGCGAATGGATGCGCTCCCAGCTCTGGTCCTCGGCTTCGCCCTGGTCCCCGAGAGAGGCGCGCGTGCGCTCGACGGCGCTTGTCTCGGGCGTGACGAAGGAGAACCCGTCGCCGCCGATCACCGCGCCGGGCTGGACGATCACGGCCTTGCCGAGCATCGCCCGCGCGCCGATCTTGACGCCTTCGCGGAGGAAACATCCCTCCCCCAGCGTCGCGCAGGCGCCGATGAAGGCTTGCGGACCGATCCGCGATCCCGCGCCGATCCGCGCGCCCGGCCCGATGACGGCGAGCGGCCCCACGCAGACATCCTCGGCCAGCTCGGCGGCCGCGTCGATCACGGCGGAGGGGTGAATGCCACTGCCAAAGCTCTCGCCGGGGTCGAACCTCTGCGACAGGCCCGAGAGCGCATAGCGCGGGCGCGGCGGGATGATCGCGGCCCGCAGCCCAAAGCTTTCGAAATCGGCCCCCTCCCACAGGACGGCGGCAAGCGCCGCGCCTTTCGCCAGAGCGTCTGCATAGGCCGGTTTCATCGCCAGGGCGAGATCGCGGGGGCCTGCGTCCTGCGGCTCGGCGACGCCATCCACCTCCACGGAAAGATCGCCCAGGGCCTGGGCCCCGAGCGCTTTTGCGATGTCTTCGATCGTGTAGCCCATCAGAATGTCCTCACTTGCGCGAGCCTTCTGATTATCCCTCCACGGCGCGGAGCACCACCCCCGCATCGGCCAGCGCGTCCCATATCTTGGCGTCGCGGCCATAGACATCCCGGCGGAAGTTGATCTTGCCCTTCGCCTGGGTGACGGCCGTGCGGTAGATGATGTGCACCGGCACTTCCTGCTCCAGCTTCACAGTGGTTTCACGCCCCGTGTCGAGCCGCGCATGGAAGAATGACTCGGGATCGGACTCCTGCCTGGCCAGAAGCGCGTAAGCGAAGTCGAACGGGTCGTTCAGGCGCACGCAGCCGTGGCTGAAAGCCCGCGTCTCGCGGCTGAACAGGCTCTTCTGCGGGGTGTCGTGAAGGTAGATGTTGTACTTGTTGGGGAACATGAACTTCACGAGGCCGAGCGCGTTGCGCCGCGAGGGCGGTTGCTTGACATCGAAGGGGAAGTTGCGGGCGTTGAGTTTCGCGAAGTCGATCGCGCTGCGCGGCACCACGCGGCCCCGGACATCATAGAGCTTCAGGTGCCCCACCGCGTTCGGGTTGCGCTTCATCTGGGGCAGATATTCCTTCGTCGCGATCGAGCGCGGCACGTTCCATGTCGGATTGATGACCATATGCTCCATAACGTCCGAGAACTCGGGCGTGCGCCGGTCGTAATTCGTCGCACCGACAACGGAGCGGGTCTTGAAGGTAACCTTGCCGTCGTCAATGATCCGCGAGGAATAGTCGGTGATGTTCACCAGAACGTGGCGGCTGCCACGGTCCTGATTGTTCCAGCGTTCGCGCTCCATCGCCACGATGATGGAGCGTAGCCTGTCGCCCGCGCTCTTGTTGATCTCTGTGATCGTGGTGCGACCGGCCACCCCGTCAGAGGCGAGACCATGATCGGTCTGGAACTGCTGGACGGCCTTCTGAAGATCGCCATCATAGTCGGGCGAAGCCGAGCGCCCCATGTAGCCCATCTCGGAAAGCCGGTTGCGCAACGCGACGACTGCATCGCCAGACTGGCCCGGCTCGAGCGATTTCGCCGGCACCTTCGGGCCAAATCCGCCCCGGTCGATACGGCTTTCGAATTCCATCTTCGCCTTCATCAGGCGCGTGTATTCCGGCGAGCGCGGCGGCAGCGCGCGGAAGAAGGCTTCAGGGCTCGATTTCTCGAAATTGACAAGATAACTCGACCGCTCGCGATAAGGGACCTTCCGGACGATACCGCTGTCGATCTTGCCGGGGACCAAGACACCGGTCTGCATGTTGCGGGCAAGTTCGACGAATGTCTCGCTCAGCGCCACCTCGGCAAAGCCGCGGGCGCGCGGTGAGTCGGCCTCGGCCAGCCGGGCTTTCAGCCCGGAAGCATCGTAGCGATGCGCGGGCAGCCCGTGAAGTTCGGCCTCCGCCATGGCCTTGAAAAGCGCACGCCTGCGTTGCGCATCCTTGCCGGAGGCGCCTGTCCATATCCCCTCGTAGTCATTGGCCTTGTAGAAGGCGGCGATGTCCGCGTCCTGCGCTGCCGCCTCCGCAACGGCCTGCTTGAAGGCGGTCACCTGCGCCTCGGCAGGCTTCGCATGGCCGATCAACCCGGCGAGACAGACTGCCAGGCCGAGAAGCAAATGCCTGGGCGTTGCAGCCGAAAGCGTCATGGACATGGGACCTCCA
>JAWLEL010000100.1:0-7885 GCA_041686165.1 Lentibacter sp. | reverse complement strand
GCGCCCGCCGTCTTCGAGTTCATCACGAAGGTGGCATTGGCGCGATACTGCGCGCCCAGCGCATAGACGAGGTCGATCACCGCCTCGGCGCCGTCGAAACCGCCATCGGCGCCCGAGACGACATAGCCGAGATTGCCCCAGGACCAGCTGTCGTTGTCCACGGTGGGATGCGTGAGAAGGCCCGTCGGCTTGTCGCTGCCGTCGCCGCTGATGAAGGCCGCCGCCTCCGAGCGGGCGAACTTGTCGGCGATACGCCCCGCGAGCCAGCCCTCGATATCGAAAGCGCTGTCATCGAGCAGGCGCTGGCTGGCCTTCGGAAGCGCCGAAAGCTCGTGCAGCGGGATGGTGATCCGGTCGATCTGCGGCGTGCCGGTCTCCACGGCAGGGTCGGTTTCCGTCGCCCAGCCCGCGCCGACATCGGTGTGATCGACGAGCACGTCGAAGGAGGTCGCCTCGACCTTCACGACATTGGCGATGGCCCGGATCGACGCCGTCGATTCCAGCACCGAACGCACGGTCTCGGAGGTTTGCGGATCGACGAGGTAGCCACCATCGGCCGCCACCGCGCTCGACAGCGCCTTGCCCTCGATCTCGAGGCCGCGCAGCGCGTCGTCATCACCCGAGCGCAGGTAGGCGTTGAAGGCCTTCTGGTGGGGGGCGTCCGCCTCGGCCGCTCGGGCCAGAGGGGGGCGGTGATAGGTCTGTGTCTTACGATCAAGCATGGTCAGTCGCTCTTCCTGTTGTTGAAGTCGTTTGGCAATATCGCCTTGAAAGCCGCTGAATTCGCTCATGAAATCACTCATGGCCGATTTCGTTTCGCGGTTTGTCTCCTGGCCGGAAGGCGCAGCTTCCCCGGCCCGAGCCTTGGCTTGGGTCTCACTCATCCGAGTTGTCCTTTCTGGTTACAGTCTCAGCGCGTCAGTCGCGCGCCAGGTCCCGGCGCGCATCCCTGATGGCCGCCGCCATTTCGCGGAAGGCATCGCTCTCAAGGCTCTCGCCCTTCGCGCCCACCCGCGCACTGGGCAGCATCGGAAAGGTCACGAGCGACACTTCCCAAAGCTCCAGTTCCTGCAAGAGCCGCTGGCCCTTGTCGGTCTTCGAGGCCTTCTTCGTGCGGTAGCCGATCGACAGCCCGTCTATCGCCCCCGCCTCGATCAGCGCCGCCGCCTCGCGGCCCTTGCCGACACTGTCGAGCAGGCGGCCCTTCACGAACAGCCCCTTGCCGTCCTCGCGCACCTCGTCCCAGATGCCGATCGGCTCGGCGGGGTTGTGCTGCCAGAGCATCTTCACGCGCCGCCCCTCGGCGAGGAGTGCATCGAGGCTCTTGCCATAGGCCCCCTTGGCAACGATGTCGCCGCCCTGGTCGCAGGCCCCGAAAAGGCTCGCATAGCCTTCGATGACAGCCCCCTCCCTGAGCGCGATCTGCGCATCGAAGCGGCAGAATTTCTGCTCCAAACCTGTATACATCAGCATGTGCTGTCTCCTCGTTTGCCGGCCGCTCCGGCCTTGATTTCTCTCGCGCGGCGCTCAGACATTGAGTGGCCCGCCATGAAGAACGATCGACATGAACGCGCCGAGAATGGCCGCGATGATGAGCCAGACGAGCCGTCCGATATGCCCGTCGATCTTGTCGAGCCGCGTGTCGATCTGGTTGAACCGTGCCACCATGAACTTTCGCTTCTCCTCGCTCACCGCGCGCTCCGTCTCCATCGCCGCGACGGTCAGCTCCAGCGAAGTGAGCCGCCGCTCGATGTGGCGGAGCATCGCCTTGTAGCCTTCCTGCGAGACGACCGCGTCGGTCACCATGGCCTGGGCTTGCGGCGACGCCTCATTCATCTGTGTCATCCCCCAGGGCAGGCAGGCCGAGCAGTTGCCGCTTCTCCGCCGCGCTCAGGAACTCGGCCTGCGCCACGCGCGCCCATTGCGCATCACGCTCGGCGGCCAGCGCGGGGACCTGATCGAGATCAGGCTTGAGCTCGAAGGCCTCGCCCGAGAACTGCCCCAGCCAGGCGGCCAGCTTCGCCGCAACGCGCGCTGCCAGCGGCAGAACGGTCAGCCGGTAGAAGGCCCGGTGCGCCTCCTGGTAATTCGCATAGGTTGCGTCCCCCGCGATGCCGAGCAGCATGGGCGGCACGCCGAAGGCCAGCGCGATCTCGCGCGCCGCGGCTTCCTTTGTTTTCTGGAATTCCATGTCCGAGGGCGAGAATCCCATCGGCTTCCAGTCCAGCCCGCCTTCGAGCAGCATGGGCCGCCCGGCATTTCGCGCGCCCTGGTAGTTGCTCTCCATCTCGCTCACCAGCCGGTCATACTGGTCGGCGCTGAGCGCGCCCTGCCCATCCGCGCCGCCGTAAACGATCGCCCCCGAGGGGCGCGCCGCGTTGTCGAGCAGCGCCTTGGACCAGCGCGAGGCCGAGTTGTGCACATCCACCGCCTGCGCCGCCGCCTGCATGGGCGAGAAGCCGTAGTGGTCGTCCTGCGGGTGAAAATTGCGGATATGGCAGATGCTCGGGGCACCCTCGCCGATGTGAAAGCGGTGCTTGTTGCCGCCCACGGTGTAATCATAGGCGACGGGCCAGCCATCGTTGCCCGGCAGGAGGCTCATCCGGTCCGAGCGCAGCACATGCAGCTCCAGCGGAATGCCCGTCTCGCCCCCGACGGCTTCGACATAGGCGTCCCCCGTGAGGAGGAGCTGACCGTAAAGCGCCTCGAGCAATTCGGCGCGGCCCTGTGCCGCGTTCGGCTGGCTGACAAGGCTCAGCGCCGGGTGTTCGTCGTAGCGGCACGCCGTGTCCTGCAAGACGAGCGGCAGGGCCGAGGCCGCCTCGGCGATCATCTTGACGGCGCGAAACCCGACCGGGTTTCCGGCAAAGCCGGTGCGCGTGAGCGAGGCGCTGTCACGCGGGCTCCAGGCTACGCGGCCGCCTCCATGCCAAGCGACAACAGAGCCTGCGGCACTGGCTTTCTTCTCGGGCCCTTCAGAAATTTCGGTTTTGCGAAGAAAGTCGAAAACAGCCATGAACTGCTCCTTGATTGACATTTAAATCAGTGCTTTGCGGACTTTACTTCATGCAAAACATCAAGATTTCGGTGTTGAAGGCACTCTGCGTCAAAAGGTTTAAGGAACCTTAACTAGAGCGTGCGCACCTGCGGGTTCCGCCATTGCCGCGCCGGCAGAATCATCAGCTCGGTCAGCGCCCAGACGAGCGCATCCGTGCGGTCGGGGCTGCCCTTGCCTTCGAAGCCGTGCACCGTGAGGCGGCACATCTCGTCCTCCAGCGCGCCGAGGCCGCGCAGGTGATGCACCCGGCCCTGCTCGTAAAGCGCCGCGATGGGCTCGGCCCGCGCCGTCTTGCCCTTGGAGGCATGCACTTTCTTGAGTGCGATCAGCGGGTCGACCTGGCGAATCACCTGTTCGACCAGATCGCCGCCCTGGTTCGTCTCTGCCACGAGCTTGTCCGCGCCCCAGCGCTTCATCGCCGCCACGGCCGCCTCGGCCCATTCCTGCGGCGAGGCGCTCTCGACGCTCGCATCTTCGAGCACGTAGCCGCGCCAGTCCTGCGGCGCGCCCTCTGCAAGAACCCCGGCCACCACGATTCCGCAGGCATCCGAGCTGGCCTTTCCGGTCACCGGCGGATCGACGGCCACGACGATCCGGCTCAGCTCAGGCGCCTCGCTGCGCCGCCCGGCCTCGAGCCGCGCGGGCGTCCAGAGCGCCCCCTCGGCCTCCTCGAGCAAGACGCCGTCAAGCTCCTGCCGCCCCAGCCGCGTGCCCGCGTAGCGCGCTTCCACGGCCCTGAGAAACCCATCGGCCAGGTTGGCCCGGTTGGCCTCGGTCGGCGCGCTCGTCACCACCGTATCATCGGCCTCCAGCAGCCTCTTCAGAAGCCCGATATTGCGCGGCGTCGTCGTCACGCAGACGCGCGGATCCGCGCCCAGCCGCAGGCCGAACTGCAGCATGTCCCATGTTTCCTCGGCCTTCTTCCACTTGGCCAGTTCATCGACCCAGGCCCCGTCGAACTGCGGCCCGCGCAGCGCCTCGGGGTTATGCGCCGAGAACACCTGCGCAACGGCCCCGTTGGGCCAGATGAGCTGGCCGCGCCCGGCCTGCCATTCGGGCCGGCGGTCGGGCGGCGAGCAGGCCAGGATGCCGCTCTCGCCGAAGATCATCACCTCGCGCACCTGGTCGACCGTCTCGCCAACCAGCGCGATGCGGCGGCAGGCGCCCGCGTCCCTGGGTCCGCTGCCCTCGACGACCGATCTGATCCATTCCGCGCCCGCACGCGTCTTTCCCGCGCCGCGCCCTCCCATGATGATCCAGGTGCGCCAGTCTCCCGCGGGGGGCAACTGGTGGGGCATCGCCCAGAATTCGAACAGGAACGGAAGCGCGAGAAGCTCCTCAGCCGTCAGGCTGTCGAGAAACGCCGTCTGCACGTTTGGCGGCTCTGAGGCGATCCAGCTTGCCGCCGATCGAAGCGCGTGCGGCTTCGAGATCGAGCTGTGCGCGGGTCGGGTCGCCATTTCGCCCGTTGTTACCTTGTCTGCCAAGTCTGGTCTCCACTTCAATCGCTATTCCGATCCATTCCGAGACCTGTTCGAGCCGCGCCGCCTCGATGTGGGGCGCACCGGCATCATGCGCCCGAAGGCGCTGCCGGTAGGCGGCGAGATCCTGTCTCAGGGTTTCGAGTTCCCGAACCAGCGCCGCCACGGATTCCCCGATCCTGGCGCGCCCTTGTTCGGCGGTCATTTGGTTCATTCAGCTGCTCGCCTTTTCGTTGAAGCTCCACATGCAGCACACCGGCTTCGCGGGCCGGGCGCGGCAGTATCAGTGCCGGACGAAAACGCTAGCGCAGCAGATCGAAGCCGTCCACAGGCAGCCCCGAGCAGCGAACGCTCAGGTCAACGAATTTTAAAATTGATATTTTTCAGAGGCTTGCGCGTCAGAGGCTGAGCTTGTCGCGCATGAAGGCCAGCGCCACCGAAAGACCATCAGGCGCAATGCCGTGGCCAGTGCCCTTCATGATATGCGCAAAGACTTCCTTGAAGCCCGCCTCCTGAAGCGCCTCGGCAGCCTCTGGAAGCGACTGCGCCGGGACGACATCGTCCTGGTCGCCATGCACCAGCAAGACAGCCGGTTTCGAGGCGGCCTCGTCGGCCAGAAGCTCGGGGGACAGAAGCCGCCCGGAGAAGGCGACAATCCCGGCGAACTCCTCTTCGCGGCGCGGCGCGACATGGAGGGCCATCATCGAGCCCTGGCTGAACCCGAAGAGCACCATCTGCTCGGGCAGCAGGTCTTCATCGACGAGGATTCCGTCGAGAAAGGCATTGAGATCGTCGATCGCCGCCTGCATCCCGCGTTCGGCTTCCTCTTCCGAAGAGCCGTCGATCCAGGGGATCGGGAACCACTGGTAGCCCATCGGCGCACCGGCGCAATTCTCCGGCGCATCGGGCGCGATGAAGAGCGTATCGGGCAGATGCTCGCCCAGCGGGTCGGCCAGCCCCAGCAGGTCGGCCCCGTTCGCGCCATAGCCGTGCAGGAACACGACGACAGACCGCGTCGCCCCTGATACCGGTTCCTTGCGGCCCGCTTGCAAAGCTCGTGTCATCTGATGCCCTCTCTCGATTTCTCCACGTGGTAATAGGCCCACAGGATGCGCGCCGCAACCGCTCGCCATGGGCGCCAGTTTTCGGCCATGCCGCGCAGCGCCTTTTCGCTCGGGCGCGCCTCCAGCCCGTAAAGCAGCCGGGCCGCTTCCTGCAAGGCCAGATCGCCCGCCGCGATGACATCCGCGCGCCCGAGGGAGAACTTGGCATAGATTTCCGCCGTCCAGACGCCGATTCCCTTGACCTCGACAAGCCGGGCGATGACAGCTTCGGACGGCAGGCCGCGCAGGGCGGCAAAGTCGATCCGCGCCTCGGCCAGCGCCTTGGCATAGCGCGCCTTCTGGCGGCTCAGCCCCACGGCGCGCAAGCTGTCCTCGCTGGCGGCGCCGATTGCCTTTTCAGTCGTCAACCCCGCCGCCTCCAGCCTCGCCCATATGGCGTTCGCGCTGGCCACGCTCACCTGCTGGCTCATGATCGCGCTCAGAAGCTCGGCGAACCCCTCGGGCCTGAGCCGCAGCGGCAGCGGCCCCGTGACCTCGAGCGCCCGCGCCAGCCCTGCGTCGCGCACGGCCAAGTAATCCGCCCCCTCGGCCACGCAGGCCTCCCCGGTGATGACGCGCTCGCCCGCCGGGCTCATGCGCTCACCGGAAAGACAAAGCAGCGGTCGCGCCGGATCGACAGCCAGAGCGGGGTGCCCTGGGCGGGCAGGAACACGTTGGGCACCGTCACCTTGAGCTTCGATCCGTCGAATTCCATGCGGAATTCCACGAGACTTTCATTGCCCATGAAGCGCGCGCGCTCCACGACGCCGCGCGCCGCCGCGCCTTCCTTCTCGGTCGGGTGCGGGCCGCGCCCGCCGCGATCGAAGTCGATCCGGACATGCTGGGGCCGGATCACGATCTCGACCTCCTGGCCGTCCGGCACGCCCGGCGCGAGGAATTGTCCGAAGGGCGTTTGGGTCAGAGCGCCCTGCACTCTTCCCCGGATCACGTTGATATCGCTGAAAAAAGCGACAGCCTGCTTATCGACCGGCGCGTTGTAGATATTGTAGGGCGCGCCGCGCTGGACGATCTTGCCGTCGCGCATCAGCGCGATCTCGTCGGCCATGCGCATGGCCTCGTCCGGCTCATGCGTGACCAGCAGAACAGCGGTATCCTCCTGCTTGAGCACGTCCAGCGTCTCGTCGCGAATCTCGTCGCGCAGGCGGTTGTCCAGCCCGGAGAAGGGCTCGTCCATCAGCATGATCCGCGGCCGCGGCGCAAGGGCACGTGCGAGGGCGACGCGCTGCTGTTCACCGCCCGAAAGCTCGTGCGGGTATGCCGCCTCGAAGTCGTTCAAGCCGACGCGCGCAAGCAGCTGCCCAACCCGCTCAGCCGTATCCCTGGCCTTTCCCGCGAGCCCGAAGGCCACGTTCTGCGCCACGCTGAGATGCGGGAACAGGGCGAAATCCTGGAACATGAGGCCGATCTGCCGCCGCTCGGGCGGCACCCTGTAGACAGTGTCGCAGATCAGCTCGCCATCGACGTAGATCTCGCCGCTGTCCTGCATGTCGACCCCGGCGATCATCCGCAGCGTCGTCGATTTGCCGCAGCCCGAGGGGCCGAGCAGACAGGTCACCTGTCCCGGCTGGATGCCCATCGAGACATCATCGACAACGACGCGGCCATCGTAGACGCGCTTGAGCTGTCTGACTTCGAGTCTTGGAACGGCCTGGGTCACGCTGTGCTGGAGCCTCATGCTGTATCCGATGAAAAGCATCGGGTTTGCGCAGCCTTAGCAGCCTGCCCCGCGGCCCGCAAGCGGGGCTGTCGAGCGCCTGTCAGGCATGCGATGGTGCGGGCTGGTGGTTATGGCTCGTCATCCCACTTCGGCGGCTCCGCGTCCGGATCAGGCTTGCCGATGCCCTTGAAGAGGCCCTTGAACGGCAGGATCCAGGCGAAGCCGAGAGCGACATAGATGAAGAACTCGACAGCGATATGAGGTCGGCCCAGCATGTTCACCAGCGTGACGGCAACGACGATATAGACCGGCATCCCGATGACGAGCACGACAAGCGCCCAGCGCCGCCGCGCCTTGTATGAGAGGTTCTCGAACATCAGTCGGCAAACGGATCGGTGACGAGGATGGTATCGTCGCGCTCGGGGCTCGTCGACAAGAGCGCCACCGGGCATTCGATCAGCTCCTCGACGCGGCGCACATACTTGATCGCCTCGGCAGGCAGATCGGCCCAGCGGCGCGCGCCCTCGGTGCTTTCGCTCCAGCCTTTCATCTCCTCGTAGATCGG
>JAWLEL010000099.1:0-7914 GCA_041686165.1 Lentibacter sp. | reverse complement strand
TCACCTTGATGAATGCCGCCTATGTTTTCGCTGTCGGGCAGGTCGAGGTGATCTTCTCGATCTTCGCTTCGGTCCTGTTCTTCTCGGAGCGGATCACGGTGCGCGAGTGGGCCGGAATGGGGCTGATCACACTTTCGGTTATCGCGTTGGTCGTGCTGGTGTGAGAGGCAAAGGCGGAGCTTCGGGGCCTACCATGTAGCAATTATAGCTGCGCGCGCGTCAGTCGTTCGAGATCGGACGGCCAGTCAGCGGGCCTTTGCCTTTGAGGCGCAGGAACAAGCTTTCTTCCTCACCGTTATGAAAGAAGGGCACGTTCCGCGGCGGAGTTAGATCGTGAGCGCGATGGGCGACTTCGGCCAGCACCACTTCGGTGATGAACGGCAAATCGAAGCCGCGCACCTTTTCGAGCGGGATCCATTGCAGATGTGACAGCTCGTCTTCGGCGCGGGAGAAATCATCGAGATCGGAGGCGATCTCGTCGGCATCGACGAGGAAGAACCGCGCGTCGAAACGACGCGGGCGGCCCGGCGGCGTGACCGCGCGAAAGACGAACTGGAGCGGGCGCGCCGAGGGCAGGAACCCTGCTTCGGCAAAATCCGCCCAGTCGCCTGGAACGTCGCTCCTCCATGCGCCGGGCTGGCCGAGGATCAGGCCGGTCTCTTCCCAGAGCTCGCGGATCGCCGCGATACCGAGCCCGTGCGAGATGTCCTTGTCGACATTCTCCGCGAGCCGCGCGGCACAAGTTGGATGAAAGCCTTCCCTGAGCGGCACGGCGAAGTCATCGTCGTCGACGGCCCCGCCGGGGAAGACGAACTTGTTGGGCATGAAGGCGGCTTTCGCGCCGCGCTGCCCCATCAGCACTTTCGGCTCCGACAGGCGATCGCGCAGGGCGACCACGGTGGCTGCGTTGCGGATGGCTGTCTTGTCGATTTGCTGCCCCATCTGGCCCTCTTCGTGGCGGGGCGCTAGCTGGCGTCCCCGAACCCGTGCATCCTGCGGGCCCATTGGAACCCGATGATCGCACCTTTCAATCTAGGCAGAAGGTATAGCGAGAGAAGGGTGGAGCCAAGGGCGAAGATGGTGAAGAGCGTCAGCGGCTCGGGGCGGTAGTGCACGAAGCTGATATGCAGCGCGGGAATCATGAGATGGGCGACAATCAGGATCGTGAGATAGGCTGGGCCGTCATCGGCGCGGTGATGGTGCAGCGCCTCGTTGCAGGCGGGGCACTCGTTGCGCACCTTTAGATAGCCATCAAGAAGAGGTCCGCTGCCGCAGTTGGGACACTTGCGCCGCCAGCCGCGCCTGAGCGCGGGCTTCGTCTCCCGCTCTTCTGGTGCGGTGAGGTGTGGTGTGGCGGCCAGTCGAGCGTGTTGATCGGTCATGCGAATTCTCCGTGTATTGCCGCAGCGTGGTCCATCGCGCTGACTCTTGAAAGGGGGCATCCGCGGTTTGCGTCGCCATGTCGCAAAGCACGGAGGCCTGAAAAATATCTTACCGGCGCGACGGAAGCGGGCATGGCGCGCGTATCAGTCCTTGCAAGCGGGCATGATGCCCCTCGGGACAAGGAAGGAAAAGCAGATGACTCACAAGACAACCGTTGCAACACTCACGGCTCTCACGATCGCCTTTACGGCGGGCAGCGCGCTGGCGCATGGCTGGGGGGGCGGCAAGGAGCGCGGTCCGCGGATGGACTTCGAGGCGTTCGACACCAATGCAGATGGCAAGCTCTCGCGTGATGAGCTTGAGGCCGCGGCTCCGCAGGGGCGCTTCGGGGCAGCGGACGCCGACGGGGACGGACTGCTGACGCGGCAGGAAGCTGTTGCGGCAGCGAGCGACAGGGCTGGCGCACGTTTCGACAGGAAGCTTGAGCGTTTCGACGCGAACGGCGACGGCGCGCTGACGCAAGAGGAGATGAAGGCTGGCCACCGCGAGGCGCGGATGGAGCGGATGTTCGAACGCTTGGATGAGGACGGTGACGGGTTCATCTCGAAAGATGAGGCCGAGGAGATGCGAGGAAGGATGAAGGGCCATGGCAAGCGCATGAGGATGCACGACTGAACGGGCCATGCTGTATAAGCTGGCTGCAAAACGGGTTGCGTGGCGCACGATTCTCCGCGCAGCCCGGGACAGGTTTTGATGTTTCGAAACCTCAGGCGGAAGGCGTTAAGCCACGAGCGATATGGACATGGCTTTGGATGACAGCGAAGAGATCGGTGACGAAGCGCTTCTGGTGCTGTTCGCGGGCGGTGATGCAGAAGCGGCTGCGCTGCTGACGCGCCGCTTCACGCCTGTCGTTCTCGCCCATGCCTATCGTCTTCTGGGTGACCGCGCCGAGGCCGAAGATATTGCGCAGGAGGCGATGATGAAGCTCTGGAAAATCGCTCCTGAGTGGCGCCAGGGGGAGGCGAAGGTCACGACCTGGCTGTATCGCGTGACCGCGAATGCTTGCACTGATCGGTTCCGCAGGCGGGCTCGCGCAGCGCCGCTGGACGATGCGCCGGAGCCGCTGGACGAGGCCCCGGGCGCCGAAGCGCGCTTGCAGGAGGCGTCGCGCGGCGATGCGCTTAACGCGGCGCTGGCGGCGCTGCCAGAGCGGCAGCGGCAGGCAGTGTTGCTTCGGCACATCGAGGGACTTGCGAACCCCGAAATTGCCGAGATCATGCAGCTCAGCATTGATGCTGTGGAAAGTCTGACCGCGCGGGGCAAACGGAAGCTGGCCGATATTCTCAGGAAGCGGCAGGAGGAGCTTGGATATGACATCGAGTGACATGGAAAACAAGAGTGGGGACATTGCCCGGGACAAGGACGACGCGCTGCTGGAGCGCGCCTTCGAGGCGGCGCGGCAGGATACGCCGGTCCCGGATGCCCAATTGCTGCGACGGATCATGGACGGGGCAGAGGAAATACAGGCGACCTTTGCGCCTGCCGTGATGCCTGATGCTTTTGCGCAGCGCGTGAGCCTCGGGGCCTTGTTGGTTGATGCGCTCGGGGGTTTTCGCGGCCTTGGTGGGCTCGCAGCAGCGTCGGTGTTCGGGCTATGGCTCGGGCTGAGCCCTGCCCTTGGGATTGCGGACTTTACGCAGGCTATCCTTGGCGGGGCAAGTCTCGACGCGACGTCGGCGCTCGATGCGGACTATGTTTACCTGGCCGATCTTGGAGACTTGTGATGAGCGAAAATGGCGAGAGAAAAACGAAGAAAGGACTGCCGCGGCGTTTCAAGGCTTTGCTCTTCGTGTCCCTGGCGCTCAACCTGCTGGTCGTTGGGCTTGTCGCCGGGTCGATCTGGCGGTTTGGCTCCGATGGGTCGAGGCACTTTCATGGCGACCCGGTGATCCGGGCACTTTCGCATGAAGACCGCCGCGCCGTGGGCCGGGCCGTGCGCGAGGCGCAGGGCGGCGAAAGGCGCGCTTTGCGGCGCGCCCTCGGGGATACGATGGAAGAGATGATTTCGACGCTGGAGGCTGAGCCTTTCGATGCCTCTGCGCTTGATGCGATCATGGCGCGAAAGAGTACGCTTTTGCAACGCAGGCGCGCTGTCGGCGAAGCTGCGATCGCCGATACAATCGCGCGGATGAGCCCTGAGGAGCGCCATGCTTTCACGCAGCGCCTGCGCCATGGCTACGAAAGCTGGCAGGGCAAGGGGAAGCGCCGCGTCGAGTAAGGTATTACGCTGCGTTGCGCGCACTTATCGTGACTTGGTTGCGGCCGTGGCGCTTGGAGCCGTAGAGCGCAGCGTCCGCGCGCGCCAGGAGCGTATCGACCGCATCCTCTGCCCGGGCCGGAAGCTCGGCGCCGCATCCGCGTTCCGTCATGGCGAGGCCGATGCTGACCGTCAGATGCAGAGGGGCCCCCAGGCCAGGGGCGCGAAAAGCGTGCCGCGAGATACTGCGGCACAGACGCTGTGCTGTCTCCTGCGCCCGGGCGCGGGAGGTTTCCGGCAGGATGACGAGGAATTCCTCACCGCCGATCCGCGCGGCGATATCGCTCTTGCGCAAGGACCGTTTCAGCAGGCCTGCAAGCTCTGTCAGAACTGAGTCGCCGACCTGGTGGCCATATTGATCGTTGATGCGCTTGAAATGGTCGATGTCGAGTGCCATGACGGCGCAGCGCGACGCGCCGGGCTGGGAATCGGCCGTGAGTTTCTCGAGGTGGGGCAGGGCATAACGGCGGTTGAACAGGCCGGTCAGCGGATCGGTGATGGCGGCGTGCAGGCCGGCCTGCATATGGGCTCGCCGGGCATCGCCAAGGCGCTTGCGGCGGGCCAGACGCCGCACCTTGAGCCGAAGTTCCTCCGCCTTGAACCCTTTTGCGAGCACATCATCTGCGCCGCGATCAAAGGCATGGGCAAGCAACTGGCTGTCATCGCCGGGCACTGTGACGACGAGGCCGCAATGGCGCGTGTTTGGCCCGGCCCGCAGGTCGCTTATCAGTGACAGGCTCTGTGCGGCAGCTTCGCCTCCGGCACATTCGACAAGCAAGATGTCGGGAGGATTGGGCGCGCTTTCGATCAGGCGCAGCATATCCGCCTGCGGAGAATGCCCCTTGCTGCAGATTGCCAGCGAATCGAGAGAGGCGGCCCAGGCTGCAGCCCTTTGGGCATTCTGGGCCAGGATGCTGACATGGGGCGGGGTCTCGAACTCGGCCCCATTCTCGCAAAAGCCGAGTGCGCGTTTCATCTGTTCTTGCAGTAGCGCTTCCTCGCGTCCTTCGCGGGCACGCAGGAGGGCGCGGAAACGGGCGAGCAGCGTGGCGGTGTCGGGCGGCGCGCTGAGCACGTCTGCGGCGCCAGCCTCGAGCAGGGCCAGCCTTTGCGATGTCTCGTGACTTTCGAGGAGCGCAACCGCCGGGATGGTGTGCAGGGCTTCGTCGCGGGCCAGCCACGACAGCAGCCGTGTCACCGGCATGTCTGGCAGGCTGCTGGGCAGGAGCAACAGATCGGGCTGTTCGCGGCGCGCTGACTCTAACCCGTCCTGCCCGCTCGATGCCTGAATCACCGTGTAGCCTGCAGCGCTCAACTTGACGTTGAGCACGATGCGGTTGGTGGCGATATCATCAACGATCAGAACCTTGCCGGGCATGAGACGCAGTCATCCTCTTAGCACTTGCGGATGCGTTCATCATTTCGCAAAAGGAGTTAAGAAAACCTTTCCGGGAGCGTTAAAATTGTCATTTACGCAGGAGACGGCGGAGGAGGTCGGCGTAAAAGCGCTCATCTGGCTGGCGGGAAACGACGACTTGCTGCCCGTGTTCCTCGGTGCGAGCGGGGCCTCTGCTAGCGCCATAAGGGACCAGGCACGTGATCCTGCCTTTCTTGGTTCGGTTCTCGATTTCATCCTGATGGACGATGCCTGGGTGGTGGCTTTCTGCGATGCGAACGGGCTGAAATACGACGCGCCGATGCGGGCGCGCGCTGTTTTGCCTGGCGGTGAACAGGTGAACTGGACATGAGCGGGGATGGCCGGATCAAGGGCATTGTCTTCGACAAGGATGGCACGCTTTTCGACTTTGCCAGCACCTGGGAGGCCTGGGCGCTGGCGTTCCTGCGGCGGCTTGGAGAGGACGAGAGCCATGCGCAGGCGATGGCGGAGGCGATCGGGTTTGATTTCGGGGCGCAGCGTTTCCAGGAGAACAGCCCCGTGATCGCGGGGATGCCGAGTGAGATCGCGCTGCTGCTGCATCCGCACCTGCCGGACATGCAGGTCCCTCAGATCGAGGCTTTGCTCAACGCGGAAGCGGCCCGCGCTCCGCAGGCCGAGGCCGTGCCGCTGGCACCCTTGCTGGCAAGGCTCCGCGCGGCGGGGCTGAAGCTTGGCGTTGCGACGAATGACGCCGAACAGCCAGCCCGCGCGCATCTTTCGGCCGCAGGGATCACTGGAGCATTTGATTTCATAGCCGGATTCGACACTGGCTATGGCGGCAAACCCGCGCCCGGGCAGCTCAAGGCGTTTTGCGATGTGATGGAGCTGGAGGGGGCGGCCTGTGTGATGGTGGGGGACAGCCTGCACGATCTGCGCGCGGGCCGCGCGGCGGGCATGTGGTGTGTTGCCGTTTTGACGGGCATGGCGGGAGAGGGGGATCTGGCGCCTTACGCCGACGCTGTCTTGCCCGATATCGGGCATTTGCCCGGCTGGCTTGGTGTGGCTTGAGCTTCGGATCCGGCTATGCCGGATCCGACCGGGTGGGGTAGCTCAACTTCCCCGCACCCCCTCGGGATATTTACAACGAGAAAAAGGGGCAGGTTAGCCTCCGTGCATGACTCAATGCGCAGGCTTTATGAAGCGACCGTTACGCAGGTCTGACATGGCTGCGAAGATCTCTTCGCGCGTGTTCATCACGATCGGGCCGTGCCAGGCTACGGGTTCCTGAAGAGGCGCGCCCGAGACGAGCAGGAAGCGGACGCCTTCTTCGCCGGCCTGAACGGTGATCTCGTCTCCGGTGCCGAAGCGGATCAGGGTGCGGTTGCCGGACATGTCGCGGATGTTCACTTCTTCGCCCATGACCTCCTTTTCCAGCAGAACTCCTGTCGGTTGCGAGGCATCGGCGAAGGCCCCCGAGCCCTCGAAGATATAGGCGAATGCGCGGCGGTAGGTGTCGATCGGCAGGGTTTTCTTCACGCCCGCTGGAACGAAAACATCGAGATATTGCGGGTCGGCGGCGATGCCGTCCACGGGGCCGCGCTTGCCCCAGAACGCGCCGGTGATCACGCGCACGCGGGTTCCGTCGTCATCAATGATCTCGGGGATCTCCTTTGATTCCACGTCCTGGTAGCGTGGCGCGGTCATCTTGAGGTCGGACGGCAGGTTGGCCCAGAGCTGGAAGCCATGCATCTGGCCCTGCGCGTTTCCCTTCGGCATTTCCTGATGCATGATGCCGGAGCCAGCGGTCATCCATTGAATGTCGCCGGCGCCGAGCGTGCCTTCATTGCCGAGGCTGTCCGCATGGGTGACCTCGCCAGAAAGCACGTAGGTGATGGTTTCGATGCCTCGATGCGGGTGCCAGGGGAAGCCATTGGCGTAGTGTGCCGGGTCCTCGTTGCGAAAGTCATCGAAGAGCAGGAACGGGTCGAGTTCAGATGGATCCTGGAAGCCGAAGGCGCGGTGAAGATGGACACCTGCGCCTTCGCGCGTCGGGCTGGCTTGGCGTTGTTCAAGAACGGGACGGATGGACATGCGCTGTCTCCTTTCATCTGTGTTGTCTTGCAAGATAGAGCCGCAAGATATGTCCCGCAATTCTGCGAGGGTGTAAGCCTTCTGTGCGCAGATGCACAGAAGGCTTGTGCTGGCGGCGAGACATTGCTTCTCCGGAGGGCAGGCGTTGGCTGGACGCCACTCAAATCGCGCCTTAAAGGAGACGCATGGAGAGTGAAATCAAAGTCAGCCCCCTGCGGCGTGCGGTCGGAGCAGGCGCCGTGTTGGTATCGGGCACCTTGCTCCTTGGCACGGCGCTCTGGAACCCGCCGCAGGGCGTACTGGCTCAAGGGCTGGTCTGGCTCCTGGCGGTGGCGCTCTTCTGGAGTGGGTTCCGGCTCTGGCGCGATACCGAGCAGAGAGTCAGGCTGGTGGGGGATCGTCTGGAAGAAAGCACCGGCGAGCTGATCGTGACGCTGGACCAAATCGAAGAAGTCGTGCGGGGGCATTTTGCTTTCCGCCCATCCAACGGGTTCTCCCTCAAGCTGCGCGAGGAGGTCGAGCCGCGCTGGCGCATGGGGCTCTGGTGGCGCGCGGGGAAGCGCGCGGCTTTCGGCGGCGCGGCGTCGAGTACTCAGACCAAGAAAATGGCCGACGCGCTGGAAGAGCGCCTCAGCCAGCGATTAATAGATTAGGTTTCTGAAATCGTCAGCTGGTCTTGCCGCAGCCGTTGAAACAGACTTGTGGCCCGAACCGGGGGCGCGCGAAGACGAAGGTTCTGATCGTG
>JAWLEL010000098.1:0-7924 GCA_041686165.1 Lentibacter sp. | reverse complement strand
TGATAGGCCGCGCGCCCGATCATCACCCCGTCGAGCCCCTTCGCCAGCGCCACCTCGGCGCTCTCCAGCGTCTCGATGCCGCCATTGATCGAGATATGCAGCCCCGGAAACCGCGCTTTCATCTCTTCGACCAAAGGATAATCAAGCGGCGGTATATCCCTGTTTTCCTTGGGAGAAAGCCCCTGGAGCCAGGCCTTGCGTGCATGGATGATGACGCGCTCCACCCCTGATGCCCGGACCGTTTCGAGAAAGGCGGGCAACACGTCACGTGGCTCCTGCGCATCCACGCCGATCCTGCATTTCACCGTTACCGGCACATCGACCGCGGAGATCATCTCGGCGCAACAGGCGGCCACAAGCGGCGCATCCTTCATCAGCACCGCGCCGAAGGTGCCCGATTGCACCCTGTCCGAGGGGCAGCCGACATTGAGGTTGATCTCGTCATAGCCAGCATCCGCGCCGAGCCTGGCCGCGCTGGCCAGCTCGACAGGATCGGAGCCGCCGAGTTGCAAGGCAACCGGGTGTTCCTGCACATTGTACTCCAGCAGATGCAGCGCCTGCCCCCGCACCAGGGCCGGTGCCGTCACCATCTCGGTGTAAAGCAGCGTCTCGCGGCTTATGAGCCGATGAAAATACCGGCAATGCCGATCGGTCCAATCCATCATCGGCGCAACGGACAATCTGGCGTTTTGATTTATTTTCATCTCTCTACAACTTGAACTTGTTGGCAGCGGATGTGGCCGGCGCCCTGTCCTCTCGCAGACCCGGCGCGATCAGGGGCCTCGCTCTTTCAGGCAGGTCCATCTCCCGCCTGACCATTTCCCACCTGACCACTTCCAGCCTGACCGACGCGCGCGCAACCGCGTCGATCTCCACATAGTCGATATGTGCGAGAGTGGCAAACCGGCCCACCGAAGGGCGGCAAAGCGAGCTGGCGACCAGCGTCCCGACGGCATTTGCGAGGTCGTCGATGACAGGCCGAGGGCTTCCAGACTGCCGAGATCGCCTTCATCACGTTGCCGGGCAGGTGCGCGATCAGGCACATGCCGTCAAGCTGCACCCAATCCCGGCAGCCGCGTAACCGGGCGCGACAAGCCCGGGGTCTGCTTGCCGCCTATCCGAAACACGGAGAGGAAATCGGCATGATGGCAAAGCACGCGATGGAGCAGGTCGGCCCGATGGCGTTAAAATGGGCGGAGACAATCCTGATCTTGCAACGGAAATCGAGATCGTCGAGGGTGACGCCAAGCCGCAATCAGCGTGCCGGAAACTCACGTTGAATGGAGCAAATGTGGTGTCGATTGCATTATAGGGCGATCCGGTGGATAAAGTCGCACCCTTGGACCCTCTAGAATGGAGACCTCGAATTCGGAGGTGGGCAGGACATGAGTGCATTCTTTGAAGAACTCGACTACTGCCCGACGCCAATCGGAACGCTCAGCCTTCGGCGACGTCGGGACTTGCGCCTTGGTGTGGATGTCTGGGAAATCATGCTGGGTCAGGATTTCCTGATGACCAGTCATTTCACGGCGTCCGAGGTCGCTCTGGGGCGTCTGGGCGTCGCCGCTTGCAGGGGCGAGAGCCTGGAGGTCGTGGTGGGAGGCCTTGGTCTCGGCTACTCGGCAGAGGCTGTCTTGTCAGAGCCAAGGGTCGCGGATCTTCACGTCGTCGAGTATCTTGCCCCGGTGATCGAATGGCACGAAAACGGCATTCTGCCGATGGGAACGCGGCTGACCGACGATCAGCGCTGCCGGATGGTAGAAGGCGATTTCTTTGCCATGGCGGCGGGCGATGGCTTCGATCCTGAAAAACCGGGGCGGCAGTTCGATGCGATCCTTGCCGATATCGACCATGCGCCCGACCATCTTCTGGATGCGCGCAGTGACAGTTTCTATCACCCGGACGGGCTGCGCGCACTCAAGCGCCACCTGAAACCCGGCGGCATCTTCGGGCTTTGGTCCGACAAGGTGACGGATCAACGCTTCCTCGACCGTCTGGCGGCGGCCTTTCCGGAGGCGTGGGCCGACCCCGTGACCTTCGACAACCCGTTGACCGGCAACCCTTTCACGCAGACGGTTTATCTGGCGCGGGCGGAATCTGGATGATGCTGGCGGGCCCGGACATCTCATCGGCACGCCCGATCACGGCTGGCACCTGCCCGGTCTGCACAACACCTGCGACGCATTTTCTGCAAGCTGAGGGGCGCGATTACTTTCGTTGCCCGGCGTGCCAGGCGCGCTTTCTCGATCCGGCCTGGCATCCGTCGCCAGAGGCCGAACATGCAACCTATCTGCTGCACGAGAACGATGCTCACGATCCGCGCTATTGCCGGTTCCTGTCGAAACTCTCCGATCCCCTGATGGCGCGGCTGCCGCCCATGTCGCAGGGTCTGGATTACGGATGCGGCCCCGGGCCGGCACTGGCGCATATGCTGCGCGAGGCAGGACACGATGTGTCGCTCTTCGATCCGTTCTTTGCGCCAGATGCGACCCCGTTGAACCTTGCCCATGATTTTGTCACCTGCACCGAGGTGGTCGAACATTTTCATCATCCTGCAGCGGAGTTTGACCGCTTGCGCCAATTGGTTCGCCCGGGAGGCTGGCTTGCCATCATGACCTGCTTCCAGACCGACGATGCCCGCTTTGCAAACTGGCACTATCGAAAGGACCCGACGCATGTGGTGTTCTATCGCGAGGATACGTTCCGGTATCTTGCGAACCTCTGGGGCTGGGCTTGCGAGAGTCCGGTCAAGGACGTCGTTCTGATGCAACGCCCCGGGGAACAGGCATGACCACATGGATGCATGAAGAACGGTTGAAGGCGGTGGCCGAGGCCGTGCATGCCAGCGGCGCGGGCCGCGTGCTTGACCTGGGCTGTGGCGACGGGGATCTGTTCGTGCGTCTCGCGGTCGAGCCCTTCGTGAAGGAACTGGTGGGGCTCGACATCTGCCGCACATCGCTCGACCGCTTGCGAGACAGGCTGGCCGGATGCGATCCCCTCGTGCCCCGCATCGATCTGCGCGAGGCCTCCATGATCGACGTTTCGCCTGATCTCGCCGCGTTTGATTGTGCGATTCTCATCGAGACGATCGAACATATCGATCCCGACCGGCTGTCAGAAGTCGAGAATGCCCTGTTTCACAGGTTGCGCCCAGGAACCGTCGTGATCACGACGCCCAACTCGGAATTCAATACGTTGCTTGGTGTCCCCCCACACCGGATGCGCCATCCCGACCACCGCTTCGAATGGGATCGCGCGCAATTTCGGCGCTGGTGCACGCGTGCGGCCAAGGCCGCGGGCTACGGTGTGCAGATGAATGATATCGCAGGCCAACATCCCGATCTTGGCGGCGCAAGCCAGATGGCCGTCTTCGACATCATCCATTCGGACGCGCCTTCGCGGGTGGCATGACACAAGCAAAGGCGCTAGAAAACGGGAACATGACGACTGACAAGACTTCCGAAGCACGGCGACTGACAGAGTGCCCGGGCCGGATCGACGCCAGTCTCGCCAGGAGTGGCTCGCGCACGCCCGCGACGTGCCGCCACGGCTTGATCTCGGTCGGCGAGAGACGCGATTGCATCAAGTCGGAGGATATCGTTGATGCCTGAGACCGAAATCTTCCTGCGCTTCGGGCTGGCTTTGGCCATTGGCCTTTTGCTGGGCCTCGAGCGGGGGTGGCATGACCGAACCGAAGACGAGGGCGCGCGTATCGCAGGCATCCGCACCTTCGCCTTGACCGGAATGTTGGGCGGGGTCAGCGGTTGGCTGGCCGATCTGATGGCCCCGTCGTTTCCGGTGTTCACCATGCTTGCGCTTGGCGGCCTTCTGGCAATCAGCTACTGGCTCAGGTTGCGCGACGACACTGACCTCGGCCTGACGACGGAAACCGCCCTTCTTCTTACCTTCGCCTTGGGCGTGGCCTCGGTCATCGGCGAGATGGCCCCGGTGGCGGCGGTTGCCGTCGTCGCAGCGATACTTCTGTCGATGAAACCCACGCTGCACCATTGGGTCAGGCAGATCGAGCGGTTCGAGCTGGAGTCGCTGTTCAAGCTGGCTTTGATCTCTGTGGTGATCCTGCCGCTGCTGCCGGATCAGGGCTATGGGCCCGGAGAAGTGCTCAACCCATACGAGTTGTGGTGGGCCGTCGTCATCGTGGCCGCGCTGTCCTTCGTGGGATATCTCGCGATCCGCATCGCCGGTGCGCGTTTCGGCATGCTGGCGACCGGACTGTTCGGTGGTCTTGCATCCTCCACCTCGACGACGCTTGCACTTGCCCGCCTTGCCCGGGCGGATGGGTCCTTGTCACGGGTCGCGGCGGCCGGGATCGTTCTTGCGGGCTCGGTGACATTCCTGCGCATTGTCGCGCTTGTCGCGGTGTTCGAGCCGGCGCTCATCGCGCCGCTCGTCTGGCCGATGGTCACGATGGCCGCGACCGGGCTTGCCGGTGCGGGGCTGATGCAGGTCTTTGCCCGAGGTGAAAGGGCCTCGCATGACGACATCCCCGACATTGGCAACCCCCTTGCCCTGAAAACCGCTCTGGGGTTCGGCGCGGTGCTGGCCCTCGTGTTGATCGCGGTTCACTATCTGCGAGGGTGGCTCGGCAGCGAAGGGGTTTTCGCCGCGGCGGCCTTTTCGGGCATCACCGATGTCGATGCACTGACCATCTCGGTGTCGCGCCTGATCGATCAAGACCTGTCCCTGGCGGACGGTGCTGTCGCCATCTTCATCGCGGCAGCCGTCAATACGGCTGTCAAGGCAGGGATATCATTCGTTGCCGGAAACCGCGGATTGGGCCTTCGTGTCGGGGCGATCTACCTCGCAACCATTGCCGCTGGAGGCGTGGCCCTCCGGCTCCTCGGCTAAAGCGGTCCGCCAAAAACCTGAAACCCTGCTTTTGACGGGGCGCAGTGGAAGGCTTGACCGATACACGCGCCCCGCCTTTATCTGATGTCTCAGGTTAAAGGCTGGACGCTCTAGGTGCCTCACGATCTGTTGTGAAGAGCGATACCCTCGCTCGGTGGACAAACCCTGTTATTGCGCCTATATTACGGGTTAAACCAGCTTGGCGAACGCGTTGCACTGCGACCTTCGACCAGCATGTTTACCGAAAATCGAGAACATCTCGCACGCGAACTGCGCCAGTCAGGCCAGCGGCTCGAGTCGGGAAAAGATAACAAAAGGATACCAGATGAGTTTGAAGGTAAAGATTCAAGACAGGAACAAGGAAGTTGTTGGAAAAGGAACAATCGACGGTGTCGTTCCGTTCTATTTCAAGGACCAAGGCCACCGTTGGATGGTTCGGATCGGGCAGGATTGGACCTTCAAGGAACGTGATCTGGTCGAAGGCGCCACCCCATCCGCCTCTGCTGCCCGAAGCAAGATGTATTGGGCAATCGCACAATTCCGCAACCAGTCGCGAGGGCTGGCCAGCGCTTGAACGCAGCCGAGGCCTTCAAGGCCGACTGCGGTTGAGGGGCCGCTCCCTTCGTGGCCTGCTCAGGCCTCGGGCTTGAAGTCACGGAGGCCAACGACTCCGATTGTCATCGCTGCGATCTCCGAATGACGATCTGCCTAAAGCGCCCCGCCTCTAACCTGAGACATCAGGTAAAGGCGGGGCGTGCGCATCGACCAAGCCATGCTCCGCGCTCCGCCAATAGCAGTGTTTCAGGTTTTTGGCGGAACGCTTTGGCGCGTCGGCTCATCCATTGGCTCTACCGCATCAGGACGACAGGAACCTTGCAGCTGCGGACCATCTCGGTCGTGGTGGACCCGATCACAAGGCTGCGGATGCGGCTATGCCCATAGGCGCCCATCACGACCATGCCGAAACCTTCCTCCTCGACCAGCTTGCCCAGTTCGGTTTCCGGTTGACCGGAAATGACACGCGTATCCGCATCAATGCCCGCTGCCTTGAGCAGAGCCTTGGCATCTGCCAGACCCTTCTGGTTCTCCGGCGTTTCGCTTCCGACCGTGACGACCGTCACCTTGAGATCCGCGAAAAGCGGGCTGCGCGCAATGTGATCCACGGCCTTCATCGAGGAACTTCCCCCGTCATAGGCGACCAGCACCGATGTGATGGGCTGGAACGCACGGGAAGCGACAAAGACCGGCCTGTGGGCCGCGCGCACGATGCGTTCGAGGTTCGAGCCCAGATGCGCCTTGGCAAAATCCGCCGCTTCGCCCCGTTTGCCGATCAGGATGACACGGGCGTCTTCCTCGATTTCGGAAATCGCCTCGACGATATCGCCATGACGCAGGCGCGTCGTGATCTCCGTCACGCCATCCTGATCGACGATCGCACGCGCATCTTCCAGCACGGCACGACCGCGATGGCTGATCAGCTTGGCGCGCTGCGCGTCCAGGTCGGCGAGTTCTTCGAGAAGTCTGCTGCGCGCGCCGAGACGGATGGCCCCGGACAAATCCGTATTGGCGGAGTTTTCACGCCGACCAAGCACATGGATAAGTTCCACCGGGGCATCGGTTCTCTTGGCGATCCATGCCGCGTGATGACACACGCTCTCCGAATAGATCGACCCATCCACCAGCGCTATGATCTTCTTTGTCATAATGTTCACCTCCCTCAGTGATCCATCAATTTGTCCATCGCCCCGGGCTTGTCATGAATGGCAAGCCTGTCGACAAGGGTTTCGGTCGCTTCATTCATTCCGACGACCTCGACCTCGGCGCCATCACGACGGAACTTGAGGATCGCCATGTCCAGTGCCTGAACCGAACTGATATCCCAGATATGCGCGCGGCTCACGTCGATAACGACCTGCTCCGCAGCTTCCTGGAAGTCAAAGGCCTCCATGAAATCCTCAACCGAGCCATAAAACAACTGGCCTTCGACATGGTAGGTGCGCACGCGCCCGTCGTCACTGATCGCGCTACGCACACTGAACAGCTGCGCAATCTTGCCCGCGAAGAAAATGCCCGAGAGCAACACGCCCACCAGCACGCCGATGGCGAGGTTGTGGGTATAGACGACGGTCACGACCGTGGCGATCATCACGATTGAGGATGAGCGCGGATGCACGGCGAGGTTCTTGATCGAGGACCACGAGAATGTGCCGATCGAGACCATGATCATGATCGCGACGAGGGCGGGCATCGGGATGATGCTGACCAGGTCACCGAGCCCCACCACGAGGATCAGCAGGACCACACCGGCCGCAAAGGACGACAGCCGCCCGCGGCCGCCGGATTTCACGTTGATGATCGACTGGCCGATCATCGCACAGCCCGCCATGCCACCGATAAATCCGGTCGCGGTGTTGGCGATGCCCTGCCCGACCATTTCCTGGGAGCGGTTCGATTTCGTGTCCGTCAGATCATCGACGATGTTCTGCGTCATCAGGCTTTCAAGAAGGCCCACAACCGCAACCGCCACCGAATAGGGCAGAATGATCATCAAGGTCTCGAAGGTGAGCGGGATCTGTGGAATGAGAAACACCGGCAGCGTGTCGGGCAACTCGCCCATGTCCCCGACCGTGCGCACATCAAGGCCGAGTGCAAAGGCCAGGGCCGTGAGGACGACGATGGTGACAAGCGGTGACGGAACCGCCGTGGTGAGAAGCGGAAACAGGTAGATGATCGCCAGCCCTGCCACGACAAGCGCATAGGTGATCCATGTCACCTCACGTGGATCGAGCTCGGGCAGCTGCGCCATGAAGATCAGAATGGCGAGAGCATTCACAAACCCTGTCATGACGGATTTCGACACATACCGCATGATGAACCCCAGCTTGAGTAGCCCGGCTGCAATCTGCAAAAGGCCCGCCAGAACCGTGGCCGCCAGGAGATATTGCAGGCCGTGCTCCTTCACGAGCGTGATCATCAGAACAGCGGTCGCCGCGGTCGCGGCCGAGATCATGCCGGGTCTGCCCCCCGTGATCGCGACGATCACGGCAATCGAGAAGCT
>JAWLEL010000097.1:0-7960 GCA_041686165.1 Lentibacter sp. | reverse complement strand
CCTTGTCCAGCGCGCCCTCGGTGCCGATGGCCACGGCCACGCGCCCCTCGGCCTGCCCGAGCGCATCCAGATCGAGTTCGGAAAAGCGGATATCTGCCTGCTGTGTCATGCCTGTCTCCTTGCGGTTCTGATTCCTGGCGACTTCCTGGCGACGCTGCGGCGAAAGCCGCGCCGGTCAACCCGGCGCCTGCAATCGGCCCCTGCGTCAAGCCCTTGCTTGATGTATCAGGCAAACCCGGGGCGCGTGCAACGCACAATTGGCGAAGGGCCGCCGAGGGCGCACCGCAGGCAGGTAATTGGCCGAGGCTTCCAGATAGCAGTTTACCCTCCAAAGCGATATCCTGTAGGGTCTGACAAAAAGGAGCAGTGTCCGGGGGGGTATACATGGCCAGATTCGACCGCTACATGCTGTCGCAGCTCATGGTCCTGTTCGGCTTCTTCTCGCTCGTTCTGGTGGCAATCTACTGGATCAACAGGGCGGTGAAGCTTTTCGACAGGCTCATCGGCGACGGGCAGACCGCGCTCGTCTTCGCCGAGTTCACGGCACTGACGCTCCCGTCGGTGATCCGGCTTGTCCTGCCCGTCGCCGCCTTCGCCGCGACCGTCTATGTCACCAACAGGCTGACCACCGAAAGCGAGCTCACGGTCATGCGCGCGACAGGCTTCTCTCCCTGGCGGCTCGCGCGGCCGGTGGTCTATTTCGGCCTCATCGTCGCGCTCATGCTCGCGGTGCTCACGCATCTTCTGGTCCCCGCCTCGCTGGAGCAGCTCAAGCTGCGCGAAAGCGAGATTTCCCGCAATGTCACCGCCCGGCTCCTGACGGAAGGCACCTTCCTGCATCCAAGTGACGGGATGACCTTCTATATTCGCGAAATCACGCCCGAAGGCCGCATGAACGATGTCTTCCTTTCCGACCGCACAAGCCCCGATGAGAGCGTGACCTACACAGCCGAGGCCGCCTATCTCGTGCGCCAGGACAGCGGCCCCTCGCTCGTCATGCTCAACGGCCTGACCCAGCGCCTGCAAAACGATACCGGCCGCCTCGTCACCACGCGCTTCACCGATCTGACCTATGACATCAGCGGCTTCATCAAGCCCGAGGACGGCGACACGCCGCTGCTCAAGCATTTCGCCTCATCCGAGATGCTGCGTGCGCCCGGCTCCATCCAGCAGCTCACAGAAGTCACCCGCGGCGTCTTCGCCGAGGAATTGCACAGCCGCTTCGCCCAGCCGCTCTTCGCCTTCATGGCGGCCCTGCTCGGCTTCGCGGCGCTCACCTCCGGGGGGCATTCGCGCTTCGGGGTCTGGCGACATATTCTCTTCGCCATCGCGCTGATCATTTTCGTCAAGGGCCTCGAAAGCGTCGTCACCGAGCCCGTTCTCGAAGATCACCGGCTCTGGCCCCTGCTCTACCTGCCATTCGGCACAGGCATGCTGATCGCCCTCGTCATGCTCGCCCGCTCGGCCGGGCACGTCCCGACGCGCGCCTGGTTGCGGCGCAGGGCGGACGCGGGCGCGGGAGGGCTGCGATGACGCTTCATTTCTATTTCGTTCGCAAGTTCCTGTCCCTGTTCCTCGGCCTGCTCGGGCTGTTCTTCGTCTTCCAGACGCTGATCGACCTTGTCGAGCATACCCGCCGCTTCCAGGGGATGGACGTGGGCTTCTGGGGTCTCTTGCGCCTGACGCTGCTCAACGTGCCCCAAGGGCTTTACCAGATCCTGCCGCTGGTGATGATCCTCTCTGCGATCACCCTCTTTCTCGGGCTGGCCCGCTCCTCCGAGCTCGTCGTGGTGCGCGCCTCGGGACGCTCGGCGCTGCGCGCGATCCTCGCGCCGGCCTTCGTCGCCCTCCTCTTGGGCGTTCTGGTCGTGGCCATGTTCAATCCCATCGTCGCCGCCACATCCAAGCTCTACCAAGCCGTCTCGCAGGACTACTCGCAAGAAGGTGACGACGTGCTGTCGATCTCATCGGAAGGGCTCTGGCTGCGGCAGGGCAGCGACGAGGGGCAGACCGTCATCCGCGCCGCCCGGGCGAGCCCCGACGCGACCGTGCTCTACGATGTGACATTCATCTCCTATGGCGCGCAGGGCGGTCCCTTGCGCCGGATCGAAGCCGAGCAGGCCCGACTGACGTCCGGCGCCTGGGAGCTTGAAGACGCCGTCATCTGGCGGCTGGCTTCCGGTGCCAACCCCGAGGAAGGCGTGCGCCGCCTTGCGCAGCATCGCCTGCCTTCGAGCCTGACACATGAACGGCTGCTGGAGAGCTTCGGCTCTCCGAGCGCTATCTCGGTCTGGGCCCTGCCCGACTTCATCGAACAGCTCGACGCCGCGGGCTTCTCCGTGCGTCGGCACGCGGTCTTTCTGCAAATGGAACTGGCCCAGCCGATCTTCCTTGTCGCCATGGTGCTTGTGGGGGCGGCCTTCACCATGCGCCCGGTGCGCAGCGGCGGCACGGGCGTCGCGGTGCTGGCCTCGGTGATGCTCGGCTTCGGGCTCTACTACATTCGCAACTTCGCGCAGGTGCTGGGCGAAAACGGCCAGATTCCCATCCTGCTCGCCGCCTGGGCGCCGCCTGCCGCTTCGGTTCTGCTGGCGATCGGTCTTTTGCTTCACATGGAGGACGGATGAGCCGCTTTCTGCGCCCTGCGCTGACTCTCCTGCTCGCAGCCTGCCTTCTGACGGCCGAGCCGCGCGCGACGCTTGCGCAGCAAACCCGCGATACCGCCCTCCTGGTGGCAGACAGCGTCTTTCTCAATGGAAAGACAGAGCTTGTCGCCGAGGGCCGGGTCGAGGCCGTCTACGGCGATGTGCGCGTGTCCGCCGAACGCATCACCTACGACCGCTCCGCCGACAGGCTGAACATCACCGGGCCGATTCGCATCACCGAGGGCGAGAGCGTCACCGTCCTCGCCTCCTCCGCCGAGATGGACCCGGCTTTCGAGGATGCGATCCTGCGGGGCGCGCGGCTCGTGCTCGATCAGCAGGTCCAGCTTGCCGCCTACCAGATGAACCGCGTCAACGGCCGCTACTCGCAGCTCTACAAGACGGCCGTCACCTCCTGTCATGTCTGCAATTCGGCCGAGCCGCCGCTCTGGCAGATCCGCGCCCGCCGCGTCATCCATGACGAGGCCGAAAAACAGCTCTATTTCGAAGGCGCACAGCTCAGGGTCAGGGACGTGCCGGTCTTCTACCTGCCCTACCTGCGCCTGCCCGACCCGACGCTGAAACGCGCCTCCGGCTTCCTGATCCCCTCCTTCTCGGGCAGCTCGATCCTCGGCACCGGGCTGCGCATGCCCTATTTCATCCGCCTGGGCGATCACCGCGACCTGACGGTGACACCCTATCTCGCCACGAAGAGCCGAACGCTCGAACTGCGCTACCGCCAGGCCTTCCTGCGCGGCGACGTGAGCTTCGAGGGCGCGGTCTCGCGCGATGACGCCCGCCCCGGCGAGGCCCGCGCCTATGTCTTCGGCGAGGGGGCCTTCGCGCTCAGGAACGATGTCAAGCTGGAGTTCGACCTCGAGCTTGTATCCGACGATTCGTATCTGGTCGACTACGGCTATTCCGACAAGGACCGCCTCGACAGTGAAATCGCCCTGAGCCGCACCGGCCGCGACAGCTACACCCGCGGCGCGCTGGTCCATTACAATACGCTGCGCGTGGGCGAAACCGATGCGACGATCCCCTCGATCATCGCCGACTTCGAGCATGAGCGGCGATATTTCCCGGGGAGAATGGGCGGAGAGCTCCGTCTGCGCGCCGCGCTGCACAGCCACTACAGGTCTTCGGACCTGAGCATCGACGGGCCCGACACGGACAGTGTCGTCGATGGGCGCGATGTCACGCGGCTGGAGGCGCAAATCGACTGGCGGCGCAGCTGGACGCTCGGCTCCGGGCTGCGCGCGCAGGTCAGGCTCGGCGCGGCGGCCGACCAGTTCTACACCGGGCAGGACGCCACGCGCCCCGCCACCGCCGCCGAGATCACGCCAATGGCCGCGCTGACCCTGCGCTGGCCGCACGCCAGGAGCGCCGCGAGCGGAGCCTATCACGTGGTCGAGCCGGTGGTTCAGCTCGGCTGGGTGGGCGGCTCGGACCCGGATGTCGCCAATGACGAGAGCACGCGCGTCGAGTTCGACGAGGGCAACCTGCTTTCGCTGTCGCATTTCCCCGCCGCCGACAGGCGCGAGCGCGGCGGCTCGCTGGCCTACGGCGTAAGCTGGACGCGCCAGGGCGCGGGCGGGCGGGAGAGCAACCTGACCATCGGGCAGGTCCTGCGCGACGAGACACAACCCGATTTCTCGCAGACATCCGGGCTCTCGGGCAAGAACTCGGACCTCCTCGTCGCCGGCCAGGTCCTGGACGACAACGGCATGTCTTTCTCGGGCCGCGCGCTCTTTGGAACCGATCTCGACCTGTCCAAGGCCGAAGCCCGCGCCAGCTACCAGCAAGACCGCTTCGGGGTCGGCGCCAGCTACCTCTGGCTCGGCACCGACCCCGACGAAGACCGCGCCGCAACGCTGGCCGAACTCTCCGTCGACGGGCTCTATCGCTTCTCCCGCCACTGGACCGGCAGCGCGAGCATGCGATACGATGTCACCGCCGACGAGGCCGCCGAAGCCGCGCTCGGGCTGCAATATCGCAACGAATGCGTGAAGGTTGACCTTTCTCTCTCGCGCCGCTTTACCTCTTCCACTATCCTGTCGCCGTCGACCGACATAAGCTTTACCGTAGGCTTGCTCGGCTTCAGCGCGAACTCGCGCGACATGAGCTACGCACGCAAATGCAAGGACTGAACCGATGACGCCTCTTTCCCTGATCCGACCGCTGATGACCGTCCTGGCCGCCGCGCTGCTCCTGGGTGCCGCGCCAGGACAGGCGCAGGATCTCTTCGCGCCGGCCATCAAGGTCAATGACAAGGTCATCACCAACTACGAGCTCGCGCAGCGCGAGCGCATGCTGCGCCTCTTCCGCGCCCCGGGCGATCCGGTCTCCGAGGCGCGCAAGCAACTCATCGAGGAACGGCTCAAGCTCGACGCCGCCCAGGCCAGCGGCCAGATGCCCGCCGCCGAGGAGATCGAGGCCGGCATGGAAGAGTTCGCAGGCCGCGCCGACATGGACACCGAGCAGTTCCTTGCCCAGCTTGAAGAGGCCGGTGTCGATGACCAGACCTTCCGCGATTTCATCATCTCCGGCGTGTCCTGGCGCTCGCTCGTGCGCGCCCGCTTCGGCCCGCGCGTCGAAGTGGATGATGCCGACATCGACCGCGCCCTGACCTCGACAGGCGCAGGCAACGTGCGCGTCCTGCTCTCGGAAATCATCATCCCGGCCCCCGCCGGCGAAGAAGCCCAGGCCCAGGCCCGCGCCGAGGAGATCGCACAGGTCTCGACGATCGGCGCCTTTGCCGCGGCCGCGCGGCGTCATTCGGCCACGCCCAGCAGCGAGCGCGGCGGGCGCATGGACTGGATGCCGCTGTCGAACCTGCCCGAGCAGCTTCACCCGCGCATCCTCGCCCTCGCCCCCGGACAGGTGACCGAGCCGATCCCGATCGACGGCGCAATCGCCCTCTTCCAGATGCGGGCCATCGAGGAAGGCGAAACAACCACGCCGGAGTATTCCGCCATCGAATACGCCGCCTATTACATCCCCGGCGGGCGGACACAGGAAGCCCTCGGCCAGGCCCGGGCCATAGAGGAACGCATCGACACTTGCGATGATCTCTACGGAGTCGCCAAGGATCAGCCCGAAGAGGTGCTCGAACGTGGCTCCAAGGCCCCCGGCGACATCCCGACCGACATCGGCATCGAGCTGGCCAAGCTCGACAAGCACGAAGTCTCGACAGGGCTCACACGCGCGGGCGGCGAGACGCTCGTCTTCCTCATGCTCTGCGGCCGCACCCCGGCCATCGCCGAGGATGTCGACCGCGAGGAGATCGGCTTGAGCGTGCGGAACCGCCGCCTGTCAAGCTACGCCGATGGCTATCTCGAGCAGCTGCGCGCCGAGGCCCGGATCATTGAATACTGACGCCATCGCGCTCACATGCGGCGAGCCTGCGGGGATCGGCCCCGATCTTGCCCCGCTGCTGTGGGACGCGCTCAGGGGCGAGCTGACTTTCTTTCTTGTCGGGGATCCGGCGCATCTGCCCGAAGGCACGCCTTTCGAGCTGATCTCCGCGCCCTCCGAGGCTGCGGCGGTCATGCCGCGCGCCCTGCCTGTGCTGGCCCATGACTTCGGCCCGCCGCGCCGCCCCGGCCAGCCCGACCCGGCCCATGCCGCCCCCACCATCGCGGTGATCGAGCGCGCCGTTTCGCTGACCATCTCCGGCCAGGCCGCCGGGCTATGCACCCTGCCGATCCACAAGAAAGCCCTGAAAGACGGCGCGGACTTCGCCTTTCCGGGCCATACCGAGTTCCTCGCGCATCTCGCAAGCGTCGATGACGTGGTGATGATGCTGGCCAGCCCCGAATTGCGCGTGGTGCCCGCGACCATCCACATCGCGCTCTCGGAGGTGCCCCGCGCGCTCACGCCCGCACGTCTGCGCCGCTGCATCGAGATCACCCATGCCGAGCTGCAGGCGCGCTTCGGGATCGCGCAGCCCCGCCTCGCCATCGCCGGTCTCAACCCGCATGCAGGCGAAGGCGGCGCAATGGGCCGCGAAGAACTGGACTGGATCGCGCCGCTTCTCGGCGAGATGCGCGCCGAGGGCTTCGACCTGCGCGGCCCCCTTCCGGCCGATACGATGTTCCACGCCGCCGCCCGCGCGGGCTATGACGCGGCCATCGCCATGTATCACGATCAGGCCCTCATCCCGATCAAGACGCTCGATTTCGACCGCGGCGTCAATGTCACGCTCGGCCTGCCCTTCGTGCGCACCTCCCCCGATCACGGCACGGCCTTCGACATCGCGGGCAAGGGGCTGGCCAATCCCGGCTCGGCCATCGAGGCCCTGCGCCTCGCGTGGGCCATGTCGGGGGAAGCGCCATGAGCGCCATAGACAGCCTCCCGCCCCTGCGCGAGGTCATCAACTCCCACGGTCTCACAGCACGCAAATCCCTCGGCCAGAACTTCCTGCTCGATCTCAACCTGACTGCCAAGATCGCCCGCAACCTCGGCAATCTGGAAGACTCGGATGTGCTCGAGATCGGCCCCGGCCCCGGCGGGCTCACGCGCGGGCTGCTGGCCGAGGGCGCGCGCCATGTTCTCGCGATCGAGAAGGACAGCCGCTGCATCCCCGCCCTGCGCGAGATCGCCGCCGCCTACGAGGGCCGCCTGACGGTCATCGAGGGCGATGCGCTCGAGGTGAACCCGCTGGAGCATCTGCAAAAGCCGATCCGCATCGCCGCCAACCTGCCCTACAACATCGGCACCGAGCTGCTCGTGCGCTGGCTCACCCCGCCGCACTGGCCCCCCTTCTGGGAGAGCCTCACGCTCATGTTCCAGCGCGAAGTGGCCGAGCGGATCGTGGCGCGGCCCGGCTCCAAGGCCTACGGGCGGCTTGCGATCCTCGCCCAATGGCGGACAGAAGCCGAAATCGTCCTGACCCTTCCGCCCGAGGCCTTCACGCCAGCGCCGAAAGTGAAAAGCGCTGTCGTGCAGCTCACGGCCCTGCCCGCGCCGCGCTTCGAAGCGGATGCGAAAACGCTCGAACGCGTCGTCGCGCGGGCCTTCAACCAGCGCCGCAAGATGCTCCGCGCCGCGCTCAAGGGGCTCGCGCCGGATATCGAGGACCGGCTGCTCGCGTCGGGCATCCAGCCGACCGACCGCGCCGAAACGGTCGACCTCGAGCGCTTCTGCGCCCTTGCCCGGGCCGTCGCGGCAGGCTGAGGCGCGCGCTGCCTTCATTCATCTTTCGTTAACCATGATGCGCGCATGCCGGTGCACGGGGGGTGTACAGGCGGTGCACGCCCGGTGCACAGCCCTTTTTTTGTCCCGAAACAGCGTTAACGCGGCAAAACGCCCTGTTA
>JAWLEL010000096.1:0-7998 GCA_041686165.1 Lentibacter sp. | reverse complement strand
GCTTGTCGCGCGCAGCCTCCTCTCCCACGCGATTGTGGCGCGCCAGAACATCCGCGCCGCGCCGCATGTCCGCGGCCATGTTCCAATCGTCCAAATCGGCGCTCTGAGGCCAGGTTTCGGGCGCGGAAAGCTCCGGCGCGGCCATGGGCGCTGGCACATCCATCTGCCGGATTGCCTTCCAGAAGGGCGAATAGACCTTGTAGAAGTCGCCCGCCTGCGTGCGCACGTTCATCGGCTCCTGCAGGAGATGCCCGGCATGGCTCTCGGCCTCGTAGCCATCTTCGCGCAGGGCGGCTTTGATCTCGGCATCCACCTCGCGCGAATAGGGATCATAGAGGCGCAGCCAATGCACGCCCGATGCCCCCGTCTCGTCCATGACGCCCGGCAGAACCGCGCGCGCATCGCCCTTGCGCAGGATCAGCTTGCTGCCCCGCGCCTCGAGCGCCGCCCCGAGCGCCCTGAGCCCTTCCTGGAGCCGCCAACGCGGCGCGGCCCCGAGACTCTGGAAACGCTCGTCGAAAATGAACAGCGGGATCACGGGCCCCGCCTCGGCCACCGCCAGAAGCGCGGCGTTGTCAGCCAGCCGCAGATCGCGGCGGATCCACCAGATACGCGCGTTATTTCTCATGCTCGCCCCTCGTCGTTTCGTGGGTTACGAGCGCGCGGAAGCGACAGATCAAATAACCTTATCAAGCGCTTCGATGAGTTTCGCGACCTCGCCTTGATCTGTGTAATGCACGAAACTCAGCCGCAGCACACCGCTTTGCGGATCAACGCCCATCGCCTCCAGCGCGCGCACCGCATAGAAATCCCCTCCCCCGGCCATGATCCCCTCGGCGGCCAGCTCGGCGGCCACCTCCTCACCCGGCCGCTCGAGCGCCAGAGCAACAGTCGGCGCGCGGCCCTGTGCCTCGGAGGGGCCCAGAAGGCGCACCGAGTTCTTCGCGCTCACATGGTCCAGAAGCGGCTGCAACAGCTCGGCCTCATGCCCGCGCATCAGGTCATGCACGCCCTGCCCGCGCGCCGCCGCATCGCCCCCGATCCCGTGATGCGCCGCAAGCGCATCGAAGTAGTCGGCCATGCCCGCCGAGGCGGCAACCTGCGCATGGTCCGGCCCCGCAGGCGTGAAGCGCTTGTAGAGGCTGTCGGCGTTGAAGAAATGCGCCTGGTTCGGCAGCGTCTCTCCAAGGGCGCGGCGGATCACCATCAGCCCCTGGTGCGGCCCGTAGGTCTTGTAGGCCGAGAAGAGATAGATATCGGGGCCCAGCTCGCCCACGTTGGGCAGGCCGTGAGGCGCGTAGGAAACACCATCGACACAGACGAAGGCCCCCGCCGCATGGGCGATCGCCGTGATCTCCGTGACCGGGTTGATCTCACCGACGACATTCGAGCAATGCGGAAAACAGACGAGACGCACGTTCTCGTCGAGAAGCTTCTCCAGATCGGCCAGATCGAGATGTCCTGTCTGCGGGTCGATCTTCCATTCTCGGATCTCGACCCCTTCTTCGGCCAGCCGCCGCCAAGGCCCGGTATTGGCCTCGTGGTCCTGGTTCGTGACGACGATCGCCTCGCCTTCCTTCATGAACTGCCGGAAGGCATTGGCCAGCACGTAGGTGTTCTGCGTCGTCGACGGCCCGAAGCTCAGCTCGTCCGTGTCCACGCCCATCATTGCCGCCAATCGGCTGCGCGCCTCGTCCATTTCCGCCCCGCCGAGCCTGCTCGCCTCGTAGGGGGCGTAGGGCTGGACCTTGCGCTCGGCATAGAAGCGCGTCAGCCGGTCTATCACCTGGCGGCAGGTGTAGGAGCCGCCCGCGTTCTCGAAGAAAGCCCGCCCCTTGAGGCTTTCCTGCTCGAAGGCCGGAAATTGCGCGCGCACGAAGTCGATATCAAGTGTCATGTGAAGTCTCCCTTTGCCCGCATCAAGCCTTCATCGCAGGCAGGGTTCAACCCCTAACTGGCCGGGATGCCGCAACGGCTCCATCGCTATGCGCCGACTGGAAGAAAATCGAATTTTTCTACGAAAAATCCGACCGGTGCGAGTCACCGCAGGTGTCTACCAGATTGGCAGCCTATCGCCCAGCGACGCGCGAGACGTCGGGATATTTTCGGCACAGAAAAAGACACGAAAAGGTTATGCAAGGAGATCAGGCGGCCTGTCTTGCGCACCGCTCCGCTCGGCCACCCTGAAAAGAAAGACCCCCGGGATGCGAAATCCCGGGGGCCCTGTTTTCTTGCTGAACGCGGCCTGCGTCAGGCGCGGTGTTCCGCTGCAAGACCTTTCCAGATCGCAACGCAGATAAGCAGCAGCACGATCGTGAAGGGCAAGCCCGTCGAGATCACCATCGCCTGAAGCGATGACAGACCGCCACCAATCAGCAGCGCGATGGCCACCATACCTTCGAAGGTACACCAGAACACACGCTGCGGCACCGGCGCGTCGATCTTGCCGCCCGCTGTGATCGTGTCGATCACAAGGCTGCCCGAATCCGACGACGTGACGAAGAACACGATGACCAGAACGATACCGACGGTCGACGTTATGGAGGCCAGCGGCAGGCTTTCCAGCATCGCGAAGAGCGACAGTTCCGGCACGTAGGAATCGATCACGTTGGCCGTCACTGCACTGTCACCAAGATTCGCGATCATGTCGTTGATCGCGGTTCCGCCGAATACAGCCATCCAGAAGATGCACACGACCGACGGGATGATCAGAACGCAAGTGATGAACTCGCGCACCGTGCGCCCGCGTGAGACACGCGCGATGAACATGCCGACGAAGGGGGACCAGCTGATCCACCAGGCCCAGTAGAACGCAGTCCAGCCTTGCCGGTATCCATCATCTTCACGGCCGATCGGATTCGACAGCGGGACGACCTCTTGAACGTAGGCCACGAGCGTTTTCCCGAAGTCCGTGAAGATACCGACAGCCCCTGCCGTGAAGAGCACGAACAGAAGCAGCACGATCGCGAGAAGCATGTTGAACTCGGACAGAACCTTGACCCCGCCATCAAGACCACGCACGACCGAGATCAGCGCGAAGGCGGTGATCAGGACGATCAGAATGACCTGTGCCGTGACGTTGTTGGGGATGCCGTAGACAAATTCCAGACCGGCATTGGCCTGCTGCGCGCCCAGACCCAGCGAAGTCGCAAGGCCGAAGAGGGTTGCAAAGACCGCGACGATGTCGATCGTGTGGCCCCACCAGCCCCAGACACGTTCGCCCAGGATAGGGTAGAACGCCGAGCGTATAGAAAGCGGCAGACCCTTGTTGTAGCTGAACAAGGCCAGTCCGAGTGCGACGACGGCGTAGATCGCCCATGGGTGCAGCGCCCAGTGATAGGAGGTCGCCGCCAGCGCCATGCGCTTGGCTTCGGCAACGTTCGCTTCGATGAGTTGACCATCTTCGGTGAACGGACGAACCGTTCCCAGGGGCTCGTCACCCCACGGCGTGCCGAAGTAATAGGCCGGTTCAAGAACGCCGAAGAACATCAGCCCGATGCCCATACCGGCCGCGAAAAGCATCGCGAACCAGCCGAGATAGCCATAATCGGGCTTGGCATCGGCACCGCCCAACCGCACGGCCCCATAGGGCGTCACGATGAGCACCAGACAGAAGATGACGAAGATGTTCGCCGCTGTCAGGAAGAACCAGTCGAAGGTCGATGTCAGCGCGGGCCGCAACCAGCCGAAGAAATCGGCTGCCTGTGTCGGTGCCAGCAACGCGTAGATGACAAAGACCACGACGGTCAATCCGGAAACCAAGAAGACCGGATTGTGGATATCGAGCCCGAAGGGCCCGACTTTCGTTTCGATATTGTCCTGACCGATCTCGTAATCGGTCTCGATGATCTCCGCTGTACCTTCCGGTGCAGGGATCCCCATATCATTGTTTTCTGTATCATCGGCCATTAGAGGCCTCCCTCGTTGTTACGTCTTTTCATCTCAACCGCGCACGACCATGACCGAGCATTTCGCATGCTCGGCGATCTTCCCGCCATTGGATGGCCAGACATAGTCCATGATGTTCGGCATGTGGCTTTGCATCACCACGAGATCCGCTCCGGTGTCAGTGACGGCCTTCAGCAAGGCGTCGTCGACATCGGAGGTCGGATCATGGCTGATGGCCATATGCGCCGTGGCCTCGACACCGTGCGCTTCAGCCTGCTCGCGGGCGAAGGCCTCGAGCTTGGTCTGAAATTCCTCCGGCGTGTGAGCCACGCTGCCTGGTGCAGTCCCTGTCACCGCAACGAAAACGACCTTGGCACCGTAGTGCTTCGCCAGATCGGCCGAGCATTGCAGCGACTTGCTCAGATCCTTCGGATGGGCCATGTCCACAGGGGTCATGATAGTATTAAACACGTCTCTCCCTCCTCTTTATGTGCCCGAACCCACAGTGAAACCACGTGAAAGATTCGTGCACAATTTGCGAGCGCCTACTATTTAGGCAAGCTCTTGCGCATGACGCTAAAGGCGAATCGCGCCCGAAAGCAAACGCTTCGATAGCGCAGACAAAAGAAAGTTTCCGGCGCAGATTACCCCAGGGCAGCGACAATCTTCTGCGCGTTGGCCTTGATTTCGGCCATGTCGCCCTGCACGCCCGGCGGCCCCGGGCGCACCCCTGCATGACGCGGGAGGATGTGGAAATGCAGGTGAAACACCTCCTGCCCCCCGGCCTCCTCGGAGAATTGCTGCAAGGTGATTCCATCCGCCTCGAAGGCTTTCATCGCCGCGTTGGCGAGCTTGTGCACCGTGGTCATGCAGGCGCTGAGCTGCGCGGGGCTGGCATCGAGGATATTGCGGCACGGTGTCTTGGGAATCACGAGGCAATGCCCGGGGCTGCGCGGCATGATGTCCATGAAGGCATATGTCTCATCGTCTTCATAGACCTTCTCCGAAGGGATCTCGCCACGCAGGATCTTGGCAAAGATGTTGTCGGTGTCATAGCTCATGGTCGGCCTCCGGTTTCAGCTTTCCCCGAAGCTTTCACGGCACGGCAAGCAAGGCAAGACGGACAAGCCGAAATCCATCACGGATTTCGGTCGGATTTTGTTCGTCAAAACCGCGGCACGCCGGACTCGACGAATAATTCCCGACCGTTCTTCGCGTCGAAAAACGAAACGCTGCCCCGATGGGCAGCGCTTCACCTGTCGATCTTCGCGAAGAGACCTACGCGTTCACGTCAACGACGACGCGGCCCTTGACCTGCCCGCCGAGAATATCCTTGCCGAGCTGGGGCAGGTCAGCCAGCGTCGCGGGCTGGATCATCGCTTCGAGCTTGTCCATGGGCAGGTCCTTGGCGATCCGCTCCCAGGCGCGCAGGCGGTTCTCGTAGGGTTGCATGACCGAATCGATGCCCAGAAGGTTCACGCCCCTCAGAATGAACGGCGTGATCAGCGCCCCTTCGATGGCCGCACCGCCCGCGAGGCCGATCGCGGCGACCGAGGTGCCATATTCCATCTGCTTGAGCACGCGGCCCAGCATCGCACCGCCGACAGCATCGACACAGCCGCCCCAAACCTCGCCTTCCAGCGGCTTGCGGGTCACTTCGGTCAGCTCCTCGCGCGGCACGATCCGGCTCGCGCCGAGGCTCTTGAGGTAATCCTCCTGCTCGGGGCGTCCCGTGACAGCGGCGACCTCGTGGCCGAGATTGGCCAGGATCGCCGTGGCCACGGAACCGACGCCGCCCGCCGCTCCGGTGACGAGGATCGGCCCCTTGCCAAGCCCCTGGTCTTCCAAGGCCATCACGGCCAGCATCGCGGTAAAGCCCGCCGTGCCCACGGCCATGGCCTGTCGTGTATCCAGACCCGAGGGCAGCGGCACGAGCCAATCGGCCTTGACCCGCGCCTTCTGGGAATAGCCGCCCCAATGCGCCTCGCCCACGCGCCAGCCTGTCAGGACCACCTTGTCGCCGGGCTTGTAGCGATCATCCTCGGAGGATTCGACGGTCCCGGCAAAGTCGATGCCGGGGACATGCGGATAGGTGCGCACAAGCCCCCCGCCCGGGCCGATGCACAGGCCGTCCTTGTAGTTCACCGTCGAGTAATCGACTGCGACGGTCACCTCTCCATCGGGCAGATCGTCAAGCCCGAGCTTGGTGACACCGGCGTTCGTCTTGCCGCTTTCCTCGTCCTTTGTCACAACCAGTGCATTGAATTCGCTCATCTTTCTCTCCAACTCAATTCCAGAATACTTCTCTTACCGTCGCCGACATGATACCATCCGGCGTGATGACATCGAGATCGGTGCCTGCCTCCCAATGGGTCATGCGGACCATACCGATGGCAACATTGGTGTCAAAGTCAGGCGACCACACGGCGCTCGAGACATTGCCCACATGCGCATTGCCCGCCATGACCGGCCAGAGCCGGTCGCAGGGAGGCACGCGGTCTCCATGGATCTCGATCGGCCTGATCTGTAGCACCGGCCCCTCCTTGGCCACGCGCAAGAGCGCATCGCGCCCGACGCATCCAATGGCGCTTTGCGTGTTGCAGAACCGGCCCAGCCCGCATTCATGCGGCGTGTTCTCATCGGTCATGTCGTTGCCATAGCTCAAGAGCCCGCTCTCGATCCGCTCGATGAGGTTGGGACAGCCCGCATGCACATCCATGGACCTGCCCGCCTCCATCAGCGCGTTCCAGAGCGGCATGCCGATATCCCCGCCCTCGACATAGATCTCGAAGCCCCCCTGCTTGGAATAGCCCGACCGCGCGACGGCCAGCTTGCGGCCCCGGAACTCCAGCATCCTGAAGCGGAAAAAGCGGATATCGCGCACAGCCTCTCCGAAGACAGCCGCCATCAGATCCTCGCTGCGCGGCCCCTGCACGGCCAGCGGGCTCACATCCGGCTCATCGACCAGCACATCCAGCCGATAGCCGTTCGCAAGGCCCTTGACCCAGTAGAGCAGATCACTGTCGGCAATCGAGATCCACCAGCGGTCCTCGGCCAGCTTCACCGCAACAGGATCGTTCAGCATCCCACCCGTCTCGTCCACGATGGGAACGTAGTAACACTGCCCCGGCTGCATCGCCCGCAGATCGCGCGGCGTGAGCATCTGGACAAGGCGGCCCGCGTCAGGGCCCCTGATCTCCACCTGCCTCTCGCAGGACACGTCCCAGACCTGAACCGCCTCCTTGAGGTGGCGATAGTCCTCCTCGACGGAGCGAAAGACCGTGGGCAGGAGCATGTGGTTGTAAACCGTATACCCCTTGACGCCGGCAGCCTCCACGCCGTCTGAAAACGGCGTGCGGCGCAGGCGGCGAGACAGCGCTATCAAAGCCATGCCATCACCTCTTCATGGGAAACAGGGCGGCGCGTCAGCGCGGCCCGTGCCAGTCGATCTGGCAGATTTCGGCACTGCGCCCTTCGAAGTCCCACACGCGCCCGAAGGCCCGCACGCGGCCCTTCGTGGCCGTGGCGACGGTGATGTCGGGGCCCATCCAGTACTCGGTATTGGTCACGACGACCTCCTTGCCATCCTTGCCTTCGACCGGCACGACGGAGCCCTGGATCTTCTTGCCCACCATCAGGCGGCGCTCCTTTCCCTCGGTCTCGAAGGTGACGGGCGCACGCTCGGCCCCGAGAAACTCGCTGACCAGCAGACCGAAGAGCCCCGTTGTCCCGCGCGCCGCACCCGAGAAGATCGCCACGAGCGCCTCGTATTGCTCCTCGCTCGCGCGCTCGTCGATAAAGGCGGCCGCTTTCCAGTTGCCGCGGCCCATGTTTCCCGGGATTTCGAGAAAGAGACCCACGTTCAGCCCCGCGAGGCTCACGCCGCCATATTCACCCTCGTCGATCCGCACACCCGACCAGGCCTGGCAATGCCCTTCCGTGGGCGGATGCTGGCCGAGGCTCACCACGCAGGGGCAGAACACCGTGCAGTTGCAGTTGAGAATGAGTTCCCCCTTGATCGTCCAGGGGATCGTTCCGATTTCTCCGTCGAGTGCCATTTGTCTCTCCTCCTAAATGACAGCGCCCAGCAGCGCATAAATTCCCCAACCG
>JAWLEL010000095.1:0-7999 GCA_041686165.1 Lentibacter sp. | reverse complement strand
GCGGCCTCTTCGACGGGATCGGGGCTCTCAGGCTCAGGTGGTCGTGCGACACCGTCAATGATGATCGCTTGCGTATCGCGTTCGATCTTCCCGAACCTGTCCGAGTGAGTCCGCGCGAACTCCGTTTCGCCGAAGAATGGTTCGCCGCCGAATGTGCCCGCTTCGGGCGCGGCTGCGAAATACACGGGGTCGAACCCGTTTTCACGGGTGAAAGTTTCGGCTTCCTCGAGTGTTTCGTGAGCGACTGCTGCAATTGTCAGTTCGCCATTGAGCTCGGTCCAATCATAGGACAGCTCTTCAAGGCTGTATGGAGTCGCGCCGTCAAGCGCAGCTTTCACAGCCGCCTCCTGGACCTCGCGCCCGCCGCCCGGATCGGAAATCCGAAGGTATTTTACCTGCTCGTCAGGCAGAACAAGCTTTACATGAAGCGGGGCGTCCGTGATCTGCGCTGCCGTCTTGCGCAGCAGGTCCAGTGCCCCCTGTAGATCAGAGACATCCAGCGGCACATCGCCGACGCGATTCCAAACGGTATCGTTGCGCAAAAGCAGGCCGATACCTTCAAAGGAAAGCGTCAGGGCGAAATCGGGCTTGGACATGGAGCCTCACCAGCCAGGGGACAAATTCAACGTCCTTATTATATCAGTGAGTTGCCCAAGGATACAACGGATAGGCACCTTCTCTTGGCGTGAAGGCGCCGGTCCTTGCCGATTGGCGGCATTCAGCCGTCAGCCTTGCTCAGCGCCTGGTCAAGATCTGCGATGAGGTCTTCAGCATCCTCGATTCCGATCGAGATGCGCACGACGTTCGGCCCGGCTCCAGCGGCTTCCTGTTGCTCGGGCGAAAGCTGGCGATGCGTTGTCGAGGCCGAGTGGATGACGAGGCTGCGGGTATCTCCGAGATTGGCCACGTGGCTGAATATCTCGAGATTGTCGACAAACTTGACACAGGCATCATAACCGCCCTTCAGCGCCACGGTGAAGAGACCGCCCGCGCCCTTGGGACAAATGCGCTCGACACGGTGATTGTATGGCGAGGAGTCTAGGCCGGCATATGTGACGTAGTCCACGGCAGGGTGGCCCTCCAGCCAACTGGCGATCTTTTCCGCGTTTTCGACGTGTTTCTGCATGCGCAGGCTGAGCGTTTCGATGCCCATGAGCGTGTAATGCGCTGCTTGGGGGTTCATGGTCATTCCAAGGTCGCGCAGGCCGATCGCGATGCCGTGGAAGGTAAACGCAAGGGAGCCGAACGTCTCATGGAACTTCAGACCGTGATAGGCGGGTTCGGGCTCCGAGAGGGACGGGAACTTGCCTGATGCCGACCAGTCGAACTTTCCGGAATCGACGATGCAGCCGCCGGTGACTGTTCCGTTGCCGGTGAGATACTTGGTTGTCGAATGCACGACGAGCGTTGCGCCATGTTCGATGGGGCGGCACAGATAGGGCGTTGCGGATGTGTTGTCGACGATCAGCGGAATGCCCGCGGCGTCGGAGATTGCCGAGATCGCGTCGAGATCGGTGATATAGCCGCCGGGGTTGGCTATGGCCTCGCAAAAGACGGCACGGGTGTTCTCGTCGATGGCCGCCTCGACGGCATCTGTGTCGTCGAAGTCGACGAACTTGGCTTCCCAGCCAAAGCGTTTGATCGTCTGGCTGAATTGCGTGACGGTGCCGCCATAGAGGCGTGTCGAGGCAACGACGTTGCAACCGGGGCGCATCAACGGAAACAGGGCCATGATCTGGGCCGCGTGGCCGGAAGAGCAGCATACTGCGCCCTGGCCGCCTTCGAGGGTCGCGATCCGCTCGGCCAGAACCGCGACAGTCGGGTTGGTCAGGCGCGAGTAGATGTAGCCGACTTCCTGCAAGTTGAAGAGCGCAGCGGCATGATCCGCATCGCGAAAGACATACGCCGTCGTCTGGTAGATCGGCGTCTGGCGCGCGCCGGTCGCCGGGTCAGGGGCGGCGCCCGCGTGAATTTGCAGCGTGTCGAATGCGTATGCCATGGATCTGTCTCCCGAATTGCGTTGCGCGCAGGTTACGCAAGATATGGCAGGGCCACAACACGGGTTTCGACAAGAGGAACGCCTGTCTTGTGACGTACCGCGGAATTGGAACAGCTGGTTCTTGCGCGGGGTGTTTCAGGTGAGCGTGTTCTGCTCCTGTCGGAGTGTAAAGGCTTGTGTCCAGAAGGATATGGCCGAGGCCGGCGCGACCACGGCCAGATTGCCCCGAGCTGCATCGACCGATCCGTGACACCGGCCCGCCACCGGGCGCTGTGTCATCTCATCCAGAAGCCTTCGCGCTTTATCTTGTTGCGGATGGCCTGTTCCTTGCGGGGAAGATCATTCTGATCGAAGAGATCACGCACCTTCGCGCCGCGGCCCTGGTAGACCATGCGTTTGATCGGATCATGCCCCTTGAGAGCTTTCTTGATCTTGTTGGGGGCGCAAACCGTTTCAAGCGCCGCGACGACCTCGTCGCTTTCTCTGGCATAGAGCATCGGAAACAGGCGGTAGTGGCAAGAGATGTCGCCATCAAGGAACCCGTCTGGCAGAGCGTCTGAAGCGCCCCCCAAGGCATGAATGACAAGTGGCAGCGCGATTTGATCAAGCCACGGGTCGAGCGGCTGGCAGACAAGTTCCGGCGGCGCATCATCACGGATGGCAAGCGCGAACTCGAGGAATCTCTCTCCAAAGGCGTGAGGGCATTGATAGAAAAAGAAACCTGCATTGAAATAGAGGTAGCGGCGCCAGTATTCGTCAGGTTGCGACAGGTCGAGCGAGCTTTCGAAATCGAGGCCGAATTTCTCGTAGAGTGAGCGCCATATCTCAGAGTACCCCGGGCCATAGAGTTCGAGCTTGGGCCAGGTGTTTTCACGCTTGAGCGAGGCCGTGGGGCGCGTGAAATCGAAAGGGACGCGCGTCAGGTCGCCCGTGATGAGCGTGTCGGTGTCAAAGAAGACGAAGGGCTCGCCTTTTGGCAGCGCAGCCAGAGCCTCGATCTTGTTTCCATAGGGGTAGGTCTGGCCGAAGTGTCTGCTTTCGAAAGGGATGATTTCAACGTCAAGATCCTGCAGCGCTTCCAGCACGGCATCGTCGTTCATGCGTGGATCGCGATTCCAGAGCTCGCCGGGCTGTGGCTCGGCAATGATGAGACGGCCCGAAAAGCCGGGGCTGAAATGGCGCAGCGAGGCCGCAAACAGCAAGGCTTCATATTGCAGGCGGCCTGACTGGCCGACGACAAACACGTTGAAAGTCTGGCTTGTTTTCGATTTCGCCATGTTGGGGCTGTCCGGGCTGCTCATTGTTTCTTTTTTCAATACAATCGCACGAGGCGTGCAAGCGCAATGTCTAATAGTGTCTACTGATCTGGCGGTGCCGATGGCTTGCCATATCTGGCCAGCGTGGAAACGCGCCGAGTGAAACTGCGGCGTCAGGCGTGCATGCCTGCTGCGCAGAAGCGAACCAGGTGATCGACTTGATCGGCTTCGCAGGACGCTTGCGTGCCCAGCATTGCGATTCGGTCCTGGGAGGTCATCAGGGCGAGCATCGCAGAGACAGAGTAAACGAAGCTTTCGGCGATCCATTGCTCGCTGGCGTGCGGCAACAGATCGACCATTTCCTCGATGAATACCCGGGCTGTCGGATCGAAATGCCGCTCGGAAACGTCTTTCCAGCGCCGGTCGGTCGAAACGAATGCCACGAGACGTGCATAGTTCCGCCAGCGTGGCTCGTGCACGGCGAGATCGAACAAGGGGCGGACGAAGGCCGAAAGAACGGATTCCAGGGTGAATGCTCCCTGGCGCCTTGCCGCTTCGAGGGCGCTCAGCCGCGCGCTCGACAGGGCATCCGCGCGGCGGGCAACCGTTTGATGAAAAAGGTTGTCCTTGCCGCCCCCGTGATGGTGAACAGACCCGACAGGCTCACTGGCCAGTTCCGCTATGTCACGGATGGTCGCACCGTCGAATCCCTTGTCTGCAAAAACTTGCTCAGCTGCATCCAGAATGCGCTGCCGCGTCGCGAGGGATCGTTTCGATGGTGCTCTTTTTCTTTTGAATTCCGAGGCTTGTAGAGATGTCATACTTAAATCTTGCCTTATTTAGAACATCTGTTCAATGTTATTCGGGAAAGGGAGAGCAATGATGAGCGAAGCGCGCGAGAAGCTCGCCCTGATAGGGGCGGGGCCGATGGGTTTGGCGGCAGCAAAGCTGCTGGTTCAGCATGGCATGGATTTTCAGGGGTTCGAGCTGAACAGGGGTGTCGGTGGCCTGTGGGACATCGATGGACCGCGCTCCACCATGTACGAGACCGCTCATTTGATTTCGTCAAAGAAAATGACGGAGTTTTCCGATTTTCCCATGCGCGAGGAGGTCGCGGAATACCCCTCGCATCGGGAGATGAAGCGCTATTTCGAGGACTTTGCCAAAGAGTTCGACCTGCTCCGGCATTTCCGGTTCGGAGCCGAGGTCGTCTCTTGCGAGCCGCTTGGCGGGTCAGGTGATGGTTGGCGTGTGACATGGCGGGATGACGACGGGGAACATGCCGAGACGTTCAGCGGTGTCTTGATCGCAAATGGCACGCTCAGCACGCCGAACATGCCCGAGTTCGACGGAGACTTCAGCGGAGAGTTGCTTCACTCGTCGCAATATCGCCATCCCCGCCAGTTCGACGGGAAGCGCGTTCTCATCATCGGGGCCGGAAACTCGGGCTGTGATATCGCTGTCGACGCGATTCATCACGGGGTGTCATGTGACCTCTCGATGCGTCGCGGATATCATTTCGTTCCCAAGTATATCTTCGGAAAACCCGCCGACACACTGGGCGGCGCGATCAGGTTGCCCATGCCGCTCAAGCGTGTCATCGACGGGACGATCCTGAAGTGGTTTGTCGGCGACCCCCAGAAATACGGGTTTCCCAAGCCCGACTACAAGCTTTACGAAAGTCATCCCGTCGTGAACTCGTTGGTCCTGTATCATGCGGGTCATGGCGACATAAAAATCCGCCCTGATATCGAGCGGTTCAGTGGCAACCATGTGCATTTCAAGGATGGCACGACTGCCGAGTATGACATGGTTCTGGCCGCGACCGGCTACAAACTTGACTACCCGTTCATCGACGACGATCTGCTGAACTGGCAAGGCAATGCGCCTCATCTCTACCTGAACTGCATGCACCCCGAGCGCGACGATCTGTTCGTTCTCGGGATGGTCGAAGCATCGGGCCTCGGATGGCAGGGGCGGCACGAGCAGGCCGAGATGGTCGTGCGCTACATCAAGGGGCTGCGCGCCGGGCAAGGAGAATCCGAAGCCCTCAAGGCGACCAAGTCGGATGGTTTTGACCGTGCAACCGGCGGCGTGAATTATATCGATCTGCCGCGCATGGCCTATTATGTCGACAAGGCAACCTATCGAAAGGCCGTCACGACCTGGATCTCCAAGCTGGCCGGAGGCAGGTCATGATGGACGAGGCTGTCCTCAACTTCTCCGCAAGCTCCCTGATGCTTCTCAATGCAATCCTTGCGATCGTGATGTTTTCCATCGCGATCGATCTCAAGCTTGCGGATTTCAGGGTCCTTGTGAAGGCTCCGAAACCCTTGATCGTCGGGCTTGTTTCGCAGTTCCTGTTGCTGCCTGCTATGACGTTCTTGCTTGTTCTGGTGGCCCAACCGCAAGCCTCCGTCGCTTTGGGGCTCATTTTGGTTGCGGCATGCCCCGGCGGCAATATTTCCAATTTCATAACGCACCGGGCAGGTGGAAACGCCGCTCTTTCGGTGTCGATGACCGGCTTCGCGACAATCGGAGCTATCGTGCTGACCCCACTCAATATCGCGTTCTGGGGAAGCCTCTATGAGCCGTCTGCGCAGATACTGCGCGCCACGGCGATTGATCCCGTCAGCGTCGCGATAACCGTGGGCTTCATGCTGGTTCTGCCGCTCGTTCTGGGGGTGACATTGAATGCCCGTCGTCCTGAGCTGGCTGCAAGGCTCAGGGGGCCCTTGCAGTGGCTCTCGATGGGGATTTTCGTGGCATTCGTCGTATTGGCGCTGGCTGCCAACTGGAGCTTGTTCCTGGCTTTTGCCGGGGGCATCGCCGCCCTTGTCATCGTGCATAATGCGCTCGGGCTCGCGGGAGGCTTCACGCTGGCAACGCTCGCAGGTCTTTCGCAATTCGACCGCAGGGCCGTGACAATCGAAACCGGGATCCAGAACTCGGGGCTGGGGCTTGTTCTGATCTTCGGGTTCTTCGGTGGATTGGGAGGCATGGCGATTGTCGCGGCATTCTGGGGAATATGGCATGCCATATCCGGTCTTGCCCTCGCTGGCCTGATGTCGCGTCGGGCGGCCGCTACATGACGCGCGTCCTGATCACAGGTGGCGCAGGCATGGTCGGCCGGGAGTTGGCCAAGGCTCTGCCTCCCGGGGAAACGCTGGTGACGGACCTCGCGCGCGGGACTCTTCCCAGGCAGGTTCGCTTCAGGAAAATGGATGTGACCGGCAGCGATCCCGATAGGATCCTCGGAGAGGAGCGTCCCGATGTCGTCATTCATCTGGCCTCTATCGTTACGCCGCCGCCTCGCATGACACGTGCCGAGGCCTATGCCGTTGATGTCACGGGCACGCGCAACGTCTTGGACGCGTGTATCGCGCATGGCGTCGGGCGGCTCGTCGTAACGAGTTCCGGTGCGGCCTACGGGTATCACGCTGACAATCCCGTTCCGCTTGCGGAGGATGCGCCATGTCGTGGCAATCGGGAATTCGCCTACGCGGATCACAAGCGGCGTGTCGAGGAAATGCTTGCGCAGGCGCGGCAGGCGCACCCGAAACTGGAGCAGGTTGTCTTGCGGGTCGGAACCGTTCTCGGGGCGGGTGTCGAGAACCAGATTACCGCGCTGTTCCGGCGAAAAAGCCTGTTGGCGATACGGAACTGCGATAGCCCCTTTGTCTTCATCTGGACCCGTGATCTGGCCCGGATAGTTGAGCGGGCGGCAACCGAAGGACCGCCGGGTATTTTCAATGTCGCAGGCGATGGTTGGATGACGGTCCATGACCTCGCGCGCGCCTTGGGCAAGAAGGTGTTTGCCCTGCCTGCGTGGTTGTTGAAGGGGGCACTGGCCGCTGCGTATCCCCTTGGGTTGACGCGATATGGTCCTGAGCAGGTCCGGTTCCTGCAGTATCGGCCCGTCCTTGCAAATGACCGGCTCAAATCGGAATTCGGATATACACCCGAATTGACCTCTGCCGAAGTTTTCGATCTCTGGAAGCGCGAGGCCGGGTTGTGAAGACCGCTGTCATCTCCGGCGGCAATGGCGGCTTGGGGCGTGCCTTGGCCGCGCAGCTTGAAGGTCGGGGCTGGCACACGGTGCTCATGGACATCGACGTGTCCGGCCTGGTCGCCTCGCCCAGCCGGACCCCCGTCGCGGTGGACTTGACCGATGCCGCGTTTCTCGAGAAGACGGCAGCCGAGGTCATCGCGTCGCGTCCCAGCATCGATCTGGTCATCTACAACGCTGGCGTGTCGCAGATCGGTCTTTTCGAGAGGACGGTTGCGCAGAGCCACCGGCAGGTTTTCGAGATCAACTATTTCGCGGCGGTCGCAATGGCCCGCGCCTTTCTCCGGCCGATCCGGGAGAGCCATGGAATCCATCTCGCGATCTCCTCGGTCGCCGGCTTCGCGCCTCTTCACGGGCGAACCGGATATGCGGCATCGAAACACGCCCTGCAGGGCTTCTTCAGCTCTCTGCGCTCGGAGGAAGCGCGCCACGGTGTGTCTTGTCTGATCGCGGCCCCGAGTTTTGTTGCAACGAATACCGGCAACGCTCAAACCGCCCATGACGGCCTCGTGCGCCCGGGCTCTGCGCAGGATGGGATGGACTACATGTCGCCGACCGCTGCGGCGCGCGAGATACTCAGGGGACTTGAAAGGCGGCGAGATTTCATCCCGGTGGGGCGCGTGGCGCGTCTTGCCTCGCTTCTCATGCGCATCTCGCCCGGGATCTATCAAAGAG
>JAWLEL010000094.1:0-8046 GCA_041686165.1 Lentibacter sp. | reverse complement strand
GAGGCTGCAAGCTGACGTTCTCGCCGCACGCAAAAAACGCCAAGCCTACCGCCAATCGATGATCTCGCCCGCCGGGGCGCGGGGGGTGCGGAAGCTGTTTACGGGGGCGCTCTCGTCGGGGTAGCCGAAGGAGATCGCGCAGAGGATGTCGCGGTCTTCGGGCAGGTCGAACCAGTCGCGCAGGAAAGGGGCGAAGCCCGCAGGGGCGGCCTGGGGGATCGAGCCGAGCCCGGCGGCGCGGGCGGCGAGGCAGAAGGCGGTGACGAAGCCGCCGCAATCTATCGCGCCGTAGGGGCCGAGCGCCGAGGGCGCGGTCACCAGCGCCATGTGCGGCGCGCCGAAGAAGCGGAAATTCTCCATCATCTGCGCGGCGCGGGCGGGCTTGTCGGAGCGGTCGATCCCGGCGGCGTCGTAGAGCTGCATGCCGCAGTCGAAACGGCGGGCCTTGTAGGCGCCTTCATAGGCGCTGGGCCAGGGCAGGTCGGGCTGCATCGTGCGTTGCGCGGCGTGCTCGATGAGCGCGGCGGCGAGCCGCTCCGTGCTGTCCTTTTCGGTGATCACCAGTTGCCACGGCTGGGCGTTGCACCAGGAGGGCGCGCGGGCGGCGGCTTGCGTCACACGCTCTATGAGATGGCGCGGCACGGCGCGGGGCTTGTAGGCGCGGCAGGACCAGCGCGCGGCGAGCAGCGCTTCGAAGCTCTCAAGCTCGGTTGTCATCGGAAGGCTCCCTGTTCGACGCCGTAGAAATAGCCCGCGATGCCCGCGACGACCAGCCCGGCCAGCACGGCGAGGGCGATTTTCCAGGCCGAGTAGGGCCGCTCGCCCTGCACGCGCCCCGTGCGCCCGTTGACGACGAAACGGTAGGTCTCGCCGCGATACTTGTAGGCGGCGAGCCAGACGGGCAGCAGGACATGCTTGAAGGTCACGTCGCTCACCTCGGTGTCGACGTTGTGGATGCGCTGGCGGTCGCCGCCGATGTCGAAGCGCACGTCGCGCTCGATCACCCGCGCCATTTTCTCGCGTGCCTCCTCGTAGCCCTCGGGCAGCTCGACGGCGTAGCCCTCGGCGCGAAAGCCCGCGAGAAACTCCGGGTTGTAGGGCTCCAGCGCCGCAAGATCCCATGGCTCCAGCGCGTCGGTGTATGTCTTGGGCAGCGAGCGGGAGGCCAGCACCAGCACATCGTCGAAAAAGCGCGCCACGCGCCCCGAGACCCGCCGCCAGCGGACCTTGGCGACGCGCTTCTTCACGCGCTTGCCGTCGCGCATGACGGTCACGGTGGTGTAGTAGACCGTGCCGCGCTCGCCCGAATAGGCAGAGCGTGTGTCGGCATCGAAGGTCCAGTAGGGCACGTAGATTCCGTTCATCGCGCGGCCCTTGCGGGCGTATTGCTTGAGGCCGTTCGGGGCGAACCAGAGGCTGCCGAGCCAGTCGGTCATCGCCGCGCGCGCGCTCGGTTCATCGAGCTTGAAGGGCAGGACGGCGCGGGGCTTGATGTGGCGGTGGGTGCCGGTATCGGTGACCACGGGCGTGGCGCAGAAGGGGCATTCGGTGGCGTGACTTGTTTCCGCGAACTCCACCTGCGCGCCGCAGTTGGGACATTGCGAGACGCGGGTCTCCTCGATCTCCTGCTCGGGCAGCTTCGCATCAAGCGCGGCCTCGAAGTCAAGCTCGGCGATGCGGGTCTGCGCGCCCGCACTGATCGGATCGGTATTGCCGCAATGGCCGCAGACCATTCTGTCATGGCCCGGATCGAAGCGCATGTCGGCGCCGCATTCCGTGCAGGGGAAGCGGTGACTTTCCTCGGATACCTTGGCGGGGCCTTGCGCGTCCATCTTTTCGCCCTTGCCTTGCTGGCTCAACTGCCGGGCGGCGGCGGGGGTGGCATAATGGTGAAGAGCTGGGCGAGCGCATTGACCTCGCCGGCCTTCTTCCAGCCGTCCTGACCGGCGGTCCAGACAAAGGTCTCGCGGGTTAGGGTGCCCTCGGTGGCCATGCGGCCCATGGTAGCGCGCGAGTAGGGGCCCTTCGTTTCGCCCGCTTCGGCGATGTGCCAGACCTGCTCGGCCTGTGGCGGAGGCGGCGGAGTGGCTTGCGTGGCCGGGGCCGCACCCCCTTTTCCCTCGCCCTGCATCTCGCGGGCCATTTGCAGCCCGATGCCCGCGCCGACGCCTGTTTGCAGCGCACCGGCGCCCGCGCCTTCGGCGGTCAGCGCCTCGGCGGCCTGGAATTTCGTGTAGGTCGAGAGATCCCCGATCACGCCCATGGAGGTGCGCTTGTCCAGCACGGCTTCGACGGCCTCGGGCAGGGAGATGTTCTCGATGTAGAGCTCTGGCAGCTCAAGCCCGTATTCGGCCAGCCTAGGGGCGATCTCGCGCGCGACAAGCTGGCCCAGCTCGCGCGTGTTGGCGGCCATGTCGAGCACGGGGATGCCCGAGGAGGCGATGACGCGGGAGAACTCCTGCACGATGATGTTGCGGATCTGGTAGGATATCTCGTCCATGGTGAACTCGCCGTCGGTGCCGACGATCTCCTGGAGGAAGCGGGCCGGGTCACTCACCTTCACGGAGTAGGTGCCAAAGCTGCGCAGGCGGACGGGGCCGAACTCGGGATCGCGGGCGATGACGGGGTTCTTCGTGCCCCACTTGAGGTTCGAGAACCGTGTGGTGTTGACGAAGTAGATCTCGGATTTGAAGGGGCTTTCGAAGCCGTGATCCCAGTGGTTGAGCGTGGTCATCACCGGCATGTTGTTGGTCTCGAGCATGTAGAGGCCGGGGGTGAAGACATCGGCGAGCTGGCCTTCGTGGACGAAGACGGCGGCCTGGCCCTCGCGCACGGTGAGCTTGGCGCCATACTTTATCTCGTGGCCTTCGCGCTCGAACCGCCAGACCATCGTGTCTTGCGTGTCATCGGTCCAGTGGATGACATCGATGAACTCGCCGGTCAGGAAATCGAATATGCCCATTTGGGTCTCCTTGGTCTTGGTGCCGGCACGGGGCCGGAGGTGTCAGCTTCGGGTTTCGCCCATCAGTTCGCGCGCGATCTGCCCGATGAGGGGGCGGGCCTCGGCGGCTGTCATGCCGGGCTTCAGGCGTGGATCATACAGCATTTCAAGGAGCAGCTCGTCATGCGTCGTCAGCGTGGCGAACTCCTCGTCGTCGTTGAAGATCGAGGGGCGCGCATGGGGGCTGTCATTGCTCAGGCCGAGGCCCTGGGCGATTTCTTCGTGAATGCAAGCCAGGCGCATCAGGTCCGGGTGTTCGGTGCGGATCACCGCGATGGCGCGTTCTTGTCCGCGCCGGGCCGAGGGCAGGTTGGTGTGCACGAGGCAATAGATGTCGCGGGGCAGGTCGGCCAGCACATCGATACGCGACTCGGGAAAGCCCGGCCAGACGCGGCGCACGGTTTCCTTCAGCTCTTCGGAGTCGTCTTCGCTCATGAAGAGCACATGGAAGTTCGCCCGGCTCGTGGAGGCCGTGGTGATCGGGCGGCCCGTGACGCGGGTGAGCCTTGCAAGGAAGCTCGAGAGGGTGCCCTCGTCGCGGGTGCGCTGGGTGGCGGGAACGGACTCACCGTAGATCGCGGCGACGCGCACAGGGCCGAGCCAGGGATGAAACCGGCTGGCAGCGCGGGACGAAGAGGCCCCGAGTTCGCCTCCGGCATGCTCGTCGAAAAAGGCGATGGCTTCGAAATTCTCGGCGAGATCTTCGGCGTCGAACTCCGTGTCGGGTCCGCCTCCGCCACGGCGCAAGAGCCCCTGCGCAAGCAGGTGCTGCTCGAGCTGCGTGTAATAGGCGGCCAGTTTGCGCGAGTCCTGCGAGGGCTGGTGGGGCGCAGGCGCGCGCGGCGCAAGGACGCCGGGCCGGGCCTGCGGCTTGACGCTCTCGCGCAGACCGGCTTCGCAGGCGCCGAGAACGGACAGCCCCAGAAGGGCTGCCAGTGCCTTGCGTGAGATCGCGCGGGCCACCACGACAGGGTCAGCCCGCCGGAACGGATGTGGCGGCGGTGTCGCCTGTTCCGGTCTTGCGGGCCTTGGCCGAGGCCAGCGTCTCGCGCAGCTCGACTTCCATCTTCTGAAGCTCGCCCTCGGCCGCGGCGCGCCTTTCCTTGCCCTCGTCGGCGATCTGGAGGCTCTCCTCGATGGTGCCGATGAGATCGGCATTGGCCTTTTTCACGGCCTCGATGTCAAAGACGCCGCGCTCCATTTCCTCGCGGATCGTCTTGTTGCTCTCGCGCAGGTTCGCGGCGTTGGATGTCAGCAGCTCGTTGGTCAGGTCATTGGCGTCGCGCACGGCGGCGGCGGCCTCGGCGCTGCGCTGGATCGTCACGGACTGGGCCAGTTGCGTCTCCCAGAGCGGCACGGTGTTCACCAGGGTCGAGTTGATCTTGGTGACAAGGGACTTGTCATTCTCCTGCACCAGGCGGATCGAGGGGAGCGATTGCATCGTCACCTGCCGCGTCAGCTTGAGGTCATGCACGCGGCGCTCGAGATCGTCGCGGGCGGCGCGCAGATCGCGCAGCTCCTGCGCCTTCATGACCTTGTCCTTCTCGGCGGCCTCCTCGACCTTCTTCTCGAAGGCGGGGATGTCCTCTTCGTCAAGCAGGCGCAGCTTTTCTTCGCCGGCGGCGATGTAGAGCGCCAGCTCGTCATAGAAGGCCAGCGTCTTCTCGTAGAGCATGTCGAGCGACTTTATGTCCTTGAGCAGCGTGTGTTCATGCTCATGCAGGCTCTCGGTGATGCGGTCGATCTGGCTTTGCACCTCCTCGAAGCGCGCGGTGAACTTGGCAAAGGGCGCGGCGCGGCCCAGCAGCTTCTCCCACCAGCTGCGCTTGCGGCGCACGTCCAGCTCGGAGACCGAGAAGCCGCGAATGGTTGTCACGATTCCGCGCAAGGAGTCGCCCGCCGGGCCGACATCCTTGTTGCGCACGCCTTGCAGCATGGATTGAGAAATTTCCTGAAGCTCGGCCTGCGCCGCGGAGCCGAAGGAGACGATCGAGTTGGTATCGTTCATATCGAGCTCGCCGATGCGCTTCCTGATCTCCTTGCCGACGGGCGCGGGCGCTTCGGCGACGGGGACGACGGCATTGGCCGGGGCCGGTTCGGGCAGGATGACGGCATTGACCTCCTCGACGAGGGACAATGTTTCCTGTGCTTTCTTCTGGGTTTCTTTGGACATGGGAACTCGCTTTCGTTGAACTCAGGATTGGTCTAGGCGGACGCCTTCCTGCTTGAGCCTGTCGCGCAGCACCTCGATCTCGACGGTGAGATCGGAGCGGTTGTCGAGCAGGAGGTGCCGCGTCTTGGCATTGAAGCTGTCTTGCAGGTCGCTCAGCAGGACGATGAAATCCTTCTTGGCCGCCTGGGAGCGGCTGCGGGTGTAGATATCGGCGAACTTGTCGGCGGCATCGCGTGCGCCCTTGAGATAGACGCCCATGAACTTGCGCGCCGATGTCAGATCGCGGGGGTCTTCCTCGACAGTGCGCAGAAGCTCGCGCGCCTGGGTCTGGAAGCGCTCGACGCGCGAGGAGACCTGCCTGTCCCCGGCGCGGTGGGCGGCTTCGGACATGGCCTTGAGGTGTTCCTCGGCCTGTTCGACGGCGCGGGCGACACGGTCGGTCTGGAACGTGTCGAGGTTCTCGTAGCCCTTGTTTGTCAGCGGGTCGAGACCGAAGGAAAAGAGGTGCAGCCCCGCACCGAGGACGGCGAAGATCCCCGCCTCGATCATGCCGAAGCCCGCAAGCCCCGCAACGGCGAGGCCTGCGCCGGTGAACAGGCTGCCGAGTATCTTGCGCGGGATGGCTGGGCGGCGGGCGAGTTTGCGCGCGTCATAGGCTTCGTGGGCCAGAACGCCCTCGCGCGTCAGCCAGGCTGCCAGCAGCAGAAGTGCAAGCGCGGCCAGCCAGAAGGCCATTGCCGTCGGCCCCGAGGTGAAGGCCTGCCAGATCATCGGCAAGGGCGCGAGGAAGAGAAAATTGACCCGCCCGCCCGCGCGCGTGCGCCGCGCGCCCCGGTAATCGGAGCCGGTCTCGCCGCTTTGGGCCTCGTCGGGGCTGTATTTGCCGCCATAGCGCTGGGCCATCAGGCGCCTCCCGTCAGCGAGACGTAGAGAACGAGTAGCACGAGCAGTGCGAAGGCGAGTTTTTGCAAGCCGGTGTCGGTCATGTTTGCCCCAGTTATCCATGATCAACTTAGGCGCTGCGCCTGCGAAGTGCTAGGGGGAACTTTGCCACGCGCGGCTCATGGCAGGGAGCCGCGCAGGGCAGGCGGGCTAGCGTTTTCCGCGAGGGAAAACGGGTCGGAATTTTCGAAAAATTCCGATTCCCGCCCGCGTCAATCGTGTCCTGCGGTGGCCTCCACCGTTTGCGCGGTGCGTTCGGTTTCGAGCTTGCGGCGGTAGCGCGTTGCAAGGTCTGCACGGCAAAGTGCAGGACGCCGGGGGAGTAGAGGGTCGATTTCGACATCGGCACCATTTCGAAGCCCTAAAGCGTGCCGCCAAAAACCTGAAACACCGCTTTTGGCGGAGCGCGGAGGATGGCTTGATCGATGCGCGCGCCTCGCCTTTACTTGATGTCTCAGGTTAAGGGCGGGACACCTAGATGAGGATGATCGTGGCGAAATTGACGCCGCCGGTGATGACCCCCCGGAAGCGCCGGGCGCGCTGGGTTTCGATGGAGATTTAAAGGAAATTGTCGAAGCTGAGCACCGCTTGACAGCATCAACAGGTCGGAGACCTTTTCGAAGGTTAGAAAGTCGGCCGTGATATCACTCGTCAAGTTGCGTTTCGACGCATGCTTGGAGCGATTTGGCGCTCAGTTGAACGGGGTTTTGTGAAATCCATGGCTGCTGGGGAGGCGAGTCCCCCTCCGGCCTTCCCCGCGCGGCTTGAGCGAACGTCCGCTTCGTCCCATCAGGCTGGTATGCTTGAAGACCCAATTCGGCGCACAGCCTCAGCGCCTGCGGCGGGCCGGTTTGCGCCGCGTCTTCGGGGCGGGCCCCGCTTCGGGGGCGTCCAGTCCGAGCTGATCGCGCACGACGCGCGGGCGCAGCTCCTGAACCTCGCCGCTCTTCAGCGTGCCGAGCTGGAAGGGGCCGTAGGAGATACGGATCAGGCGGTTCACGGAGAAGCCGACGGCCTCCATCGCGCGGCGGATCTCGCGGTTCTTGCCCTCGCGCAGGCCGAGCGTGGCCCAGGCATTGGCGCCCTGCTGGCGATCAAGCGTCAATTCCATCGGCTGAAACCGCTCGCCCTCGACGGTGATCCCGGTGCGCAGCGGCTCGAAGTCGGCCTCCGTGGGGCGGCCCTTGATGCGCACGCGATACCTGCGCAGCCAGCCCGTCGAGGGCAGCTCCAGCCTGCGCTTGATGCCGCCATCGTTGGTGAGCAGCAAAAGCCCTTCCGAGTTGAGATCGAGCCGCCCGACGCTCATCACGCGGGGCAGGGTGTCGGGCAGCTTGTCGTAGATCGTCTCGCGGCCCTGCTCGTCGCGCGTCGTGGTCACGAGGCCGGAGGGCTTGTGATAGAGCCAGAGGCGGGGCGGATCGGGCTCGGCAAGCGGCTTGCCGTTCACCACGATCTTGTCCTTGCCGGTCACGTTGAGCGCGGGCGAGGTGATGACCTTGCCGTTGACGGAGACCTTCCCGGCCTCGATCAGTCGCTCGGCCTCGCGGCGCGAGGCGAGGCCGGCGCGGGCGATGACCTTGGCGATGCGCTCGCCGGGCGGTGTGGGGTTCGTGTCGCTCATGGCGCGGGCTTAGCCCATTCGGCCCTCTTGCGAAAGGGCGCAGATCGGGGCAGGAGAAGACATGAGTTTCGACACGCATATGGATGTGGCGCTGGAAGAGGCGCGGGCGGCAGGCGCGCGGGGAGAGGTTCCCGTGGGCGCGGCGCTGGTTCTGGACGGCGCGGTGGTGGCGCGTGCGGGGAACCGCTGCCGCGAGCTTGCCGACGCAACCGCCCATGCCGAGATGCTGGTGATCCGCGCGGCCTCACAGGTGCTGGGCCGCGAGCGGCTCGATGGCGCGGCGCTCTATGTCACGCTGGAGCCCTG
>JAWLEL010000093.1:0-8182 GCA_041686165.1 Lentibacter sp. | reverse complement strand
GGCCCCGCGGAGTCTGTACAATACGCGGCCTGTGACCGATGCGGGAATAGCTCAGTTGGTAGAGCACAACCTTGCCAAGGTTGGGGTCGCGAGTTCGAATCTCGTTTCCCGCTCCAAGTATTTGAAGTCTCTCGGTTTTCGCGCCGCCACGGCGTTCAGTCACGGTTCTGAACGCAACCAGCGAAACGGAGAGAGAAAATGGCAACATTGGGCCGCACCATCGAGGCCTTTCTGGCCGCGCGCGAGTATGACCGGGCCACCCTGGCTCGACTACGGTTCTGGTCGGAGCAATTCGGCGACCGCGAGCTTGCCGACATCACCGCCGACGAAGTGGACGCCGCCGTCATCCGGCTGGCTGAGCGTGGCAAGCTGAAGCCGGTGCGCAATGGCACCACGACGCAAGCGGGCAAGCCCCTGACCGGGGCCACACTGAACCGCTACATCTCCCAGCTCCAGAGCATCTACAAGTTCGCACGCCGGCTGCGCCTGCTCCCGCGCGCGCATGTCCCGCCCACGCACGGAATCGAGAAATCCCCCGAGCCACCGGATCCGAAACGCTACCTGCGGCCCGAAGAGGTCGAGCGGCTGGTGAAGGTCGCGCGCGTGGTCGATCGGCGCTGGAAGAAGTTGCCGGCGCTGATCATCGTCGCGTTCCACACGGGAATGCGGGTCGGCAACCTGCTGGACCTGCGCTGGCGCGATGTGGATCTGGCCGCGCGGACCATCACGGCGCTGAAGACCAAGAACGGCCAGCCGCAGGTGGCGGCGCTCTCCGAGCGTGCCGCCAAGGAACTGGAGCGCCTGCCCGGCACCCATCCCGCGGACGAACGCGTGTTCGGGAGCTCGCGCGGTGACCGGTTCCAGTTCCGCAACCTCTGGGTGCGCACCACGGTCGAGGCCGGTCTGCCGGGGCGCAACTTCCACCAGCTGCGTCACGGCTGCGGCACCGCACTCGCGATGGCGGGCGTGAATCAGGCGCAGATCATGGCGGTAATGGGCCACAGGACGCTGACGGCATCGGCCCGGTACATCCACGCCAATACCGCCGACAAGCGGCGGATCGTCGATCAGGTGTTCTCGTGAGCAAGCGCGATCTTGTCGAGGTCCTGCGGCAGAGCGGCGCCGGTATCTTCGATCCGGATCCTTGGACCGCGGCGTGTGCCTGGGATGAATGGGTCGAATACTGGGAAGACGCACTGTATGACGTGCGCCAGTACAACGACCTTGAAATGCTGCACGCCCTGCTCGAAACCGGGGTCCCGGTCCCTGCTGAGATCGCGCGGCAACTGCTCACTGGTGAGATCGCGCGGCAACTGCAACTGCCAGAGCTGAAAGGGCCGCCTAACCGGGCGCGTGCGATCAAAGAGAGTCCTGAAGACGTGGTCATGTTGGTGCACATGGCCATTGACGAGGGTTATAAGTTCCCGGCGTCGGATGGGTCAAGCGACGAGAACAACGCATTCGCTGAGGTCGCGCGCCGGCTTGGATGCAAGCCCAGCACCGTGCGCGGGTATTGGAAGCAGGTTCCGGCCGAGGAGCGCAATAGAATTCGGCAGAGTTTGCAGCAGGTGGAAGAGCCGCTAGATGCTGTTGATGACTTCCATCTTGTTCCGGGCGTGGGTTGGCGGCGCCGTTCGATTCTTAGTCAACGGGCGCTCGAAGAGGAAGAAAAATGGTACGCTGAACTCGATCGTTGGGCGGCCGAGGTGAAAGAAAGATACCGAAGCTTTCGACGAAGAATAGGCTTGCCAGACCCTTTCGACGAAGAATAGGCTTGCCAGAAAGTATGGGGCTTTCTGCCATTACATACCAAAAACTAGACCTCTAATCTCCCGGTTACGCCGTGGCGGCGTGATTACCGGGAGATTAGAAAATGTCCGACCTGAAATCGCTTATCTCTAGCGAAGAGTGGCGCAAACGCGAAGCGCCGCACGTATTCCCCACGAAGGCGTCTCTAGAGTGGTTCGGGCGCCAGCATCGGCAACGGCTGGTTGAATCCGGCGCGCTCCTTCCGCGCTGGGGCCGCGCTGGTAGCTTGGTCGATCCCGAGCGCATGTCTGCCGAGGTGCTGGCGATCATCGCGGAGCAGGCGCAACAGCGGGGCGCCGCCTGATGCGCGCCCACCGACCGGGAACGCCTGCTGGCCGCCGGCCGCAAGATGAAGGCCCGCACCCCGCCCGGACCCCGGAGCCGCCGCGAGAACAACGCGGAGGCGTCGGTCTGACTCGCCTCAAATTCATCAACCAGGCGAACGGCATCGCCGACAAGCGGACATTACGCCTTCTCACCCTCGAAGCGGTTGCCGCTGAACTGGGAGAGAAGTACGGCGCGTGCTGCGAGCCCGACCCGGACGAGTATCAAGCCTCAATCTGGGCTTGGGTTGCCGCCGAATGCCGGGCCTCGCGTGAAGCGATCGAACAGATCGCCGAGATGGTAAAGGAGGTAGGCGACGATGCGGCCTGACCAAAGAAAGAGCCCCGTACTTGGAAGAGACCAGGCCGAGGCCGAGAACGTCGAGGCGAGCAACCTCAAGGCCGATAGTATCACCAACGTGATCGCAATGTCGCCCGCTGGTTGGAAAATTGCCATGCGACGGGCACACGCGAATCGGCGATACAAGGGTCGCGCAAAAGTCCTCGCCGTCCGGCATTGGCGCGTGGCGGTTGTGGATACGCTGGGGGCGCGGCCATGACGTTCCCCATCAGCATCTACACAGAAACCAGGCCGATATGGGAACTGCGCCTTTTGCATGCTATCGAGCGCACGTTGATCGAAGCCGCTAAGACACAGCCGGACCCTGCCGACTACCTGCACTCGGCCTATGCGGTTTACGACGCCTCAGGATGGGAACCTGCGCTCGCGATGACCCTCCCGCATGTACCGAAAGAATTCCGCCACCTTTGGACGATTGACCGGGCGCGTGACCTGATGGAATCAGCTTTCATCATTCCAATGATGAAGCTGGACCGCCAGTCACGAGGGCGATTCATGCGCGAGTGCATCATTCCCGCACTGGAACGGGCGGGATGCACGGTGAAGGTGCGCCCATGAGTGCGCTGCCGAAAGTCGAGATCCCCGACACCGTGCAAGCCGCCTTCCTGCCCGGCCGCGCTGCCCCCGTCACCGAGGCACGCCCCATGACCTGGCCGGACCTGTCCGCCCTGCTGGGACGCGTGGAGCCTGGGACGAAGGATGGGCCCGCATGGATGCCGGCGAGCATCGAGCCGGGCCCCCGTATCGGCGAGCGCGTGCAGACCATCAGCGCCCTGGTGCTGGACGTGGAAGCGGACGCGGTGCGCGATGCGGACGGGTCCAAGCGTGTGATCGGGCCCGAGCCCCCACCGCTGGAAGAACTCGCCGCAGAACTGGCCCTGATCGGCTGGCGCGCCATCCTGCACACGTCGCACAGCCACACCCCGGAGCATCCGCGATACCGGGCTGTGTTCGCGCTGTCTCGACCACTGGATAAGGGCGAGGTGCGCCCCCTTGGGCTGTATGTCGCCAGTCTGCTGGGCATCGCTGATGCCATCGACGTGAAGGCCTTGGAAGCGGCCCGGTTGTTCTATCTGCCACGGGCACCACGGGACCGCCTGAGCCTGTTTAAGCATCAAACAATAGTCGGGCAACCCCTTGACGTGGATTCGTTGTTGACCGAGGCGAGGCGCGCTCTGGATGCACTGCAAGCAGCATCGAGGAGCAAGGCCCCGCCCCGCTCTGGAAGTGTGATCGAGGCCTTTAACAACGCGCATGAAATTGGGCATGTTTTGGAAACTTTCGGCTATATCGCGAAGGGCCGAAACCGCTGGCTGTTCCCCGGATCCACATCTGGCATGCCGGGCGTTCGATTGCTTCCTGAGTCCGATCCGCCGCGCGCGTTTTCCAGCCATGCGGGCGACCCACTGAACAATGGGCGCGCGCTTGATGCCTTTGACCTCTGGCGGATTCTCGAACATGGCGGAGAAACTCCCTCCGCCGTTCGAGCCGCCGCCGAGGCGCTGGGAATCGACGGATACCGGAGCATGGTTGAGGCAGTATCTGCGCGCGCGAAAAACAGTGATGATTGGCCGCCTTTCGAGCCGCTTCCGCCGTCACTGCCGGACGTGCCAATGCTGGATCCGCTGCTCTTGCCGGCAGTCCTTCGGCCTTGGCTGGAGGACATCGCGGAGCGCGTTCAATGCCCGCTGGATTACCCGGCAGTGGTGGCGATGGTTGCTGTGGGCGCCGTGGTCGGGCGCCAGATCGGGATCTACCCGAAATGCCGTGATGACTGGCTTGTCGTGCCGAATCTGTGGGGCGCCATCGTGGGCCGCCCGGGCGTGATGAAGACGCCTGCGCTTACCGAGGCAATGCGGCCCCTGAACCGGCTGGAAGCGCAGGCCCGCAAAGACTTCGAGCAGGCCGCGCAGGAGCATAAGGCGGACCTGCTCGTAGCGGAAGCGAGTGCGAAGGAGTCGAAAAAGCGAATTGAGGCCGCCGCGAGAAAGGGCGAACTCGCCGTGGCCCGGGATCATGCGCTGCTCGCATCGTTCGAGCCCGAGGCACCCGTCCGCCGCCGATACCTGACGCAAGATCCCACGGTTGAAAAGCTGGGAGAGCTGCTACGCGATAACCCACGGGGCGTTCTCGTGTCCCGGGATGAACTGGTCGGATGGTTGCGCAGTCTAGACCGCGAAGGGCACGAGGGCGCGCGTGCGTTCTACCTCGAAGCGTGGGCAGGGACTGGACGCTATACCTATGACCGGATCGGGCGCGGAACCATCGAGATCGAGGCCGCCACCGTTTCGGTTGTCGGCGGCATCCAACCCGGCCCCCTCGACGCCTACCTTCGTGCCGCGATGCGCGGTGGGGCGGGCGACGATGGCTTGATGCAGCGGATCCAGCTTTGCGTTTGGCCCGACATAGGGCGTGACTGGCGCAACGTGGACCGCTGGCCGGACACCGCCGCGAAAAATGCCGCGTTCGACCTGTTTGTTGCTCTCGACACACTGAACCCCGAGTCCTTGGGCGCGGATATGACTGGGGATCTTCCGGCCCTTCGTTTCGATCCGGAGGCGCAAGTCCTGTTCGACGAGTGGCGTTCCGATCTGGAGCAGCACTTGCGCGACCCAGACAGCGCCGAGCCTGACGCGTTCGTTTCGCACCTCGCGAAGTTCCGAAGCCTGGCCCCGAGTATGGCCCTGCTATACCACCTAGCCAGCACCGCTCCCGGCCCCGCGGTTTCGGCAGAAGCGATGGCTGCTGCCGTCGCATGGTGTGACTACCTCGAAGCGCATGCGCGCAGGGTTTACGGCACCGCTCGGACTCCGGAGGTACGCGCCGCACGGGAGATTGAACGCCGCTTGCGTCGCGGGGATCTGAAGGCACCGTTCACTGCCCGGGACATCTACCGCAAGCACTGGACCGGGCTGGATCTGGAGAGTGTGAGCCAAGCGCTGGAATACCTAGAGAGCCTGGGCCGCGTTCGATCCGAGAGAACCGATTCGGAGGGTCGCCCGAGCGTGTTATGGCATGTCCACCCGGTAGTCATGGCGGGCCGAGCATGAGTTTCAGCGACAGTCTGCAGCGCTTGCGCGAAATACAGAAACGCACGGGCCAGGCAGTGACCAAAGTGACAAAACCCCCTTTTGGCCCTTATGTCACTAACCGTCCGGCGCATTCTGAAAAAATAGAGAACCCTTTGGGCGCTTTTGGCACTGCCCCACCTGGGCATTTCCGAAAAATCGCACCCTCGCCCGAAAGGGCACCCCGAGATCGGGAAACCCTGGCGCTCACAATGGGCGAGGCCGCTGAGGGTCTCCCGGTCATGGTCGAAGAACTGCTCGAAGCCTACGGCGAGGAAGGCATGGCCGATTGGCTTGACGGCTATGTGCCGCACAGCTCACCCGAATATCTACGCTGTTTCGCCGAGGCGATTTCCGAGCGCCTGGCCCGAGAGCGTGATTTTCAGACACGCGCAGAAGGGGCAGCGACCAAAGTGACAAAACTCCCCGAGCTGGATCCGGACCCGCTCGCAGGGTTGGCCCTGCTCTCGGGTGATCGGCGATTTATCGAGCGCCGAACCATCAATCGCCGCGATGGGGAAGTACTGCTGATCGAGTACGCGCAACGCTGGCGCGCGGCCGCCGATCAGGAGCCGTCAGAACACCGCAAAGCGAACGCGGGAGGGCAAGCGGCAAATAGCTGGCTGCGGAAGGATGTCCGGTAAACGACTCGAACTCCGCGACCGAAGGCCAGCGCTATTCTGGCGAGCCGGCACCATGAACTGGCCCGCGACCTACTATGGCTGCAAAGAACAGGTACGGAGCGAGGGTGATCCAGATAGACGACATGGTCGGGAACGCACGCTGGCCGGAAGGACCCAAAAATGAGGGCGAACGATGGTGACCATTGAAGCGGAATCAAACAACGAGACAGTATCGAGAACAAGCGAGGAAACGGCACCCGTAGCGCGGAGCGGCAACTATGAGGTAGTGCGGTGGAATGCCATGAAGCACGGCATTCTTTCGCGGCTGGTGGTCTTGGCTCATGAAGATTACGCGGAGTATGGCGACCTGTTGACCGCGCTGATCGACGAACACCGACCGGCCGGCATGACTGAGCGGCACTTGGTCGAAGAACTTGCCACGATCATCTGGCGCAAGCGGCGGGTACTGCTGGCCGAAGGCGCGCAGATCAACGAGGGCTTGAAAAGCGCGGTGAATAGCCCGAAGTCGATCATGCCGTCGGCGGCACCTTTTCAGCGTGGCCTCACTGGCGAGAATGCCGATCTGCGGGACCTGTTGGACGCGACCCCAGAAGAGATATCCGAGCGCCAGCGGGACGCGGAGCTTGATCTTGCCGCAGCCCAAAAAGCAGCGGCGATACTTCGCAAGGGCGGGGCGAATGCCTATGCGAAGGCGCGGCGGACGCTGATGCAGGAATCCCGCGGCTGGTGGGATGAGCATGTCGCGGAGGAGGAATATCCGGCAACTGCCGAAGGGCTGGCGCAATTCATCCGCGAATTGCTGGAGCCAATCTGCGATCGGATGTTGAAGGAAGTCCAATATACCCCGGCAATCAAGGCGCAAATCTTGGGCGAAGGACTGCGAGCGCACCGATTGGAAAAGCTGAACCGCTACGAAACGCACCTTGACCGCAAATTCGAGCGGACATTGGCAATGCTTTTGAAGCTGAAAGAGCTTCGCAGTGCGCAAAACCGAGCACCATCGAATCCGTCGTAACGCTTTATTTGGCAAGCGATTCTGGCAGGTTCTTCGACGTTGATGCCGCAAACTTGCCAAATGATTTAGGCAAAATACGGAGCGTAAAAAATGGGCGGCATCGGAAGCGGGCGGCGATACCAGGGCGGGAAAGACACCACAAGCGACATGCAGGCGCTGGATATTCGCCGGCTACAACGGGAGGACCTCCTGATACCGGGCCGAGTCTTCGGCTGGGAATGGACGCGCAACGGCGAAGAAGTGGCTTCCATTCAGATTCGCATGGCGCCTAACCGCGTGATTCTCGACTATCGAACCCGAATCAAAGGCGGCGAGTGGCGACCCATGGAGTACCCCGTCGATTTGGAATGGACGCCCTGCAACCTTGGCGGGCGGAGGGCTTGGTTTCGATGCCCGGTGCACGCATGTGGAAAGCGCGTTGCGATACTCTACGGTGGTTCAATATTCGCCTGTCGGCGCTGCCACAAGCTGGCCTACCAAAGCCAGCGAGAGACCGACGACGACCGGGCAGCAAGGCGAGCCGACGCAATCCGGCGGCGGCTTGGATGGAAGCCCGGTATCCTCAATGGCGAAGGCTGGAAGCCCAAAGGAATGCACTGGCGCACCTTCCAGCGGCTGAGAGCCGAGCATGATGCTTTTGCGAGGGTCGCATTGATGGGCATAGCGCGGCGACTCAAACTGAAGGGCTTCGGCCTGGACTAATTTGTTTCGCAAAAACCCTCGCCGATGGCGGGAACGGTAGCCTGCCGGTGACCCGGCTGAATAAGGCCATCAGGACGTGACTGTGGTGTCTCGGGGGAGTCGCGAGAACTTTGGCTGGTTCCCGCCGGGTGGCGTCCGACGCCGTCTTGGGTGTCTCTTGCCGACCCTGAGCGGGCAGTCACCGGGGGCGATGAGGGACTGCACTCGGGCGTCTAGCTGATACCCGCAACGGGTCGCGGCCATTGGTATAAAAAACGGCA
>JAWLEL010000092.1:0-8332 GCA_041686165.1 Lentibacter sp. | reverse complement strand
TTTGAGATCGGCCAGGACGGCGGGAACCTCGGGGCTGAGAAAATCGGGATGCAGGGCATATACGGCTTGCGGCATGTCCTGTGACACGGCGTAGCCCGCAACATAGAGCGCCGTCAGATCCACGGAGGGCGAGCCGATGAACAGGGGAATGAAGATGGCGGCCCAGATCAGGGCGAGCAAGGGGTAGGCAAGGCGCTGCATCGGGGAAAACCGCTCGTTGTTTTGCACGCAAGATGGCATACGCGCCGCGGCTTGGATAGAAAGCCGGTGAAATGCGCTGCGGCTTTGAGTCTTCGCTGCCACATGGCTTGACTTTTGGCCCCGGGGCATGTGTATCGCGCGAGCACCCACACGCCTTATCCAAAGGATCAATCCATGCACGCCTATCGCAGCCACACTTGCGCAGAGCTGAACAAATCCAATGTCGGTGAGACCGTCCGCCTCTCGGGCTGGGTGCATCGTATCCGCGACCATGGCGGGGTGCTCTTCATCGACCTGCGCGATACCTACGGCGTCACCCAGGTTCTTTGCGATCCGGACAGCCCCGTCTTCGCCGAGGTGGAAAAGCTGCGCAGCGAGTGGTGCGTGCGGATCGACGGCGCGGTCAAGGCGCGCGACGAGAGCCTTGTGAACCCCAAGCTGCCGACAGGCGAGATCGAGGTGTTCATCCGCGACCTGGACGTTCTGGGCGCGGCCGAGGAGCTGCCGCTGATCGTCTTTGGCGAGCAGGAATACCCGGAAGAGACGCGGCTTCGCTATCGCTATCTCGATCTGCGCCGCGAGAAGATGCAGGCCAACATGGCGCTGCGCTCGGACATGATCGCCAGCGTGCGCAAGCGGATGTGGGACAAGGGCTTCCGCGAATACCAGACGCCGATCATCACGGCCTCTTCGCCCGAGGGCGCGCGCGACTTTCTCGTGCCGAGCCGTCTGCATCCGGGCAAATTCTACGCGCTGCCGCAGGCGCCGCAGCAGTTCAAGCAGCTCATCATGGTCAGCGGCTTCGACAAGTATTTCCAGATCGCGCCGTGCTTCCGCGATGAAGACCCGCGCGCCGACCGCTCGCCGACGGATTTCTACCAGCTCGACATGGAGATGAGCTTCGTGACGCAGCAGGACGTGTTCGACACGATCCAGCCCGTCATTCAGGGCGTTTTCGAGGAGTTCGGCAAGGGCCGCAAGGTCGACGCTGTCTGGCCGCAGATTTCCTACAAGGACGCGGCGAAATGGTATGGCACCGACAAGCCCGACCTGCGCAACCCGATCAAGATGCAGGATGCTTCGGAGCATTTCCGCGGGTCGGGCTTCGCGATCTTCGCCAAGCTTCTGGAGCAGGAGGGCACCGAAGTCCGCGCCATCCCCGCGCCGGGGGGCGGGAGCCGCAAGTTCTGTGACCGGATGAATGCCTTTGCCCAGAAAGAGGGGCTGCCGGGGATGGGGTATATTTTCTGGCGCGATCAGGGCGAGGGCATGGAAGCCGCCGGCCCACTGGCCAAGAATATCGGCCCCGAGCGCACCGAGGCGATCCGCCAGCAGCTCGGCCTCGGCGTGGGCGACGCGGCCTTCTTCCTCGGCGGCAAGCCCAAGCAGTTCGAGGCCGTGGCGGGCAAGGCGCGCAACGTCATCGGCGAAGAGCTTGGCCTGACGGAAACCGACCGCTTCGCCTTCGCATGGGTCGTGGACTTCCCGATTTATGAGCGTGACGAGGAGACAGGCGCGGTCGATTTCGAGCACAACCCCTTCTCGATGCCGCAGGGCGGAATGGAGGCGCTGGAGGGCGACCCGCTCGAGGTTCTGGGCTACCAGTATGACCTTGCTTGCAACGGCTACGAGCTGGTCTCCGGCGCGATCCGGAACCACCGTCCGGAAATCATGTTCAAGGCCTTTGAAGTTGCCGGCTACGGCAAGGACGAGGTGGAAAAGCGCTTTGGTGGGATGGTGAACGCATTCCAATACGGCGCGCCGCCCCACGGAGGTTGCGCGGCAGGGATTGACCGCATGGTCATGCTGCTGGCGGATGAGCACAACATCCGCGAAGTCATCATGTTCCCGATGAATCAGCGCGCGGAAGACCTGATGATGAACGCGCCGAGCGAGCCCATTGCAGAGCAACTGATGGAATTGAGCCTGCGGGTCATACCGCAAGACTGAGCTCTATCGGCTGCACTGGCCCATGTGAGACCTTTCGGGCGATGAAAGCCCCGAGCCCTTTTTTCTTGCTGGAAATATCCCGGGGGAGTTTGAGGGGGCTGGCCCCCTCATGAATAAAGCGAGTTTGAGGGGGCTGGCCCCCTCAAGAACAAAGCGAGTTTGAGAGGGCTGGACCCCTCACTAGCCCGACTCCGCGCAGCAACTGCGCTTTGTCGGATTGCGCGTTTGCTGCGCGAACCGCTCAGTCGGATTTCGCGAAGCGAAATTCGAAACATGCAGGCCTGTCAGCCCGAGGCGGGTTCGAATTCCTGGATATACTCGCTCGTATCCTTCGTCAGGTCGAGCGCGCCGGTCTCGACCAGCCCGAAGACGGCCGCGCAGAGTGACAGGACACCGGCGACAAGCACAACCCAATCGACAGTGACGGCGCCTTCTTCCTCACCAACGAAACGCTGAAAGAACTTTTCCATTTCAATCCTCTGGGCAGGGGAATCCTGCTCTGCACTCCGAGATGTCTGCCGGAGGATTGTGGCGGGTTTGGGCCGCCGCAATGGTCTTGTTCGTACATCCCCTCCCTCTCCGGGTCATGTCAGATCGCCAGGGAGCCGTCGAGCCTTTGTTGAACCAGCCCGGCAAGCTTCGCCACCGGTTGGCGAACCGGGCGCTTCCTGGCCTGTGCGGCGGCGAGTTCCCGGCCCGCGTGTTCGAGCGCATCATCGCGCGCGCTTTTCGCGATGCCGGTGACAAACTGCGCGACATAGCTCAGCGTGTGTTCATCCTCTCTGCCATCATTGATCAGGCTCGAGACATGGACGAGATCATCGTTGTAGGACACCGGGTCGGGACGAACGATGCAGTCTTGCAGGGGGCGCGGCCCTATGGGACGGCGCTCCGGCGGGAGATGGGCCAGAATCGTTTCCTGGAATTCCGAAATGTTCTCGATCGGCTTGGCAAAGAATCCGTCGGCACCTGCGGCCAGGGCGGGCCGTTCCATCGTATCGTCGCCCGACAGGCCGAGAATGATGTTGATCCGGGGGCTGGCGCCTGCAAGCTCGGCGATGAGATCGATCCCCGAGCCGTCGGGCAGCCCGACATCGATCAGGATGACGGAGGGGCGGTAGACCTGGAGGTGGCGATGGGCCGATGCAATGCAGTCGGCACGGCGAATGCGTGCGCCGCTGCGCAGGCAGAGCAGGCGCAGCGCATCACAGGAGTAGCGGCTGTCCTCGACGACCAGGACCGTGAGCCCGAGAAGCGGGCGTGCGGCCGTGGGGGAAGTGTTCAGGGAAAGAGGATCATAGTCGTCCATGGGGCAGCTCCTTTCTAGACCTTCGACAAAAGCCTATGTCCTCACGGCTAACAGATGGTTAACCACGCGACTGCGACCTTGCGCGCCTTGCGGGGGACAAGGCGGGGAGGCATACAGGGTCAAACACTCGGAGGGATTCCATGATCGGACGTTTGAACCATGTGGCCATTGCCGTGCCGGACCTCGAGGCCGCCTCGGCGCAATATGCGAACGCGCTGGGCGCGAAGGTCGGCGCGCCGCAGGATGAGCCGGACCACGGCGTCACGGTGGTTTTCATCGAGTTGCCGAACACCAAGATCGAGCTGCTTTACCCGCTGGGAGAGGACAGCCCGATCAACGGCTTTCTCGAAAAGAACCCCTCGGGCGGCATTCATCACGTCTGCTACGAGGTCGATGACATCATCGCGGCGCGCGACCATCTGAAGGAAAGCGGCGCGCGGGTGCTTGGCAACGGTGATCCCAAGATCGGCGCACATGGCAAGCCGGTGTTGTTCCTGCACCCGAAGGATTTCAACGGCTGCCTCGTCGAACTGGAAGAAGTCTGACCATGGGTATCACCTCGGCTCTCGTTCTCTATGCCGTGATCTGGTTCGCGGTCTTCCTGACGATCATTCCCGTCGGCCTCAAGACGCAGGGCGATGTGGGCGATATCGTGGAAGGCACGCAGGCGGGCGCGCCATATTATCACAATCTCAGGAAAAAGGCCTGGCTGAGCACGGCGATCGCCTTCGCAATCTGGCTCGTCGTTTTCGTCGTGGTGTTCTTCGAGATCGTCACGGTGCGTGACATCGACATGTTCGGACGGATGGGCCCTGCGCCGGAGGGCTGAGCGGCGCGGAAATTCGAGCAAGCCGGGCGAAGAGGTGTCCACAAACGCCCTGAGCCGCTGTCAGAGCTAGCTCGCTATCGGTCCCGCGCTTTCAGCCCGTGATAGATATGCGTGAATGTCGCAGCCCCGAGGATCGGGATGAAAAGGTTCACCAGCGGAATGCTCAGCGGCGCGGCCATCAGAACGCCGGCCAGCCAGATCTTTCCGGCGTGCTTGCTGCGCAGTCGCTTGGCGCCGGCGCGGCCTTCGCGGCGCATCGCGGCCAGCGTGAAGTATTCGCGGCCCAGCAAGAAACCGTTGAGCGCCCAGAAGATCAAGAGCGCGAAGGGCGTGAAGATGATATAGAGCACGATCGCCATCAGATTGGCCGCGATCAGAACTCCGAGGAAGTTGAGCGTGTCGCGGAGCCCGTCCCAGAACCCGATGGGCGCGGCGGGCACCAGCGCGGGATAGTGCTTCGCTTCCACGGCACCGGCGACTTCCTCGAGAAACATCGAGGTGATCGCTGATGCAACCGGCACCATCAGGAAGATCGAGAGCACCAGCATCAGCAGAAGCGACGCACCGGAGGCCAGATCATCAACCCAGGTGACCTCCCCGAGGATCGGGATCCATGTCTCGGGGCCCAGAAGCAGCTCGATGAGCCAGAGCAGCCCCGCATAGGCCGCGATCAGCAGGAGCAATGTCAGTCCGACGCCGATGAGGAGAACCCGCAGGAAGCGCTTGTCCCCGATCTGGCCAAGGGCGCGGCTGAACGAGGACAGGATGAGGCTCAGAGCCATGTCGTCTTGGCCTCTATGTCGGGTCGCGGGCGCTCGGGCGGGATATTCGATTCGGTGCCGATATGAATGACTCCTGCCACGCGCTCGCGCGGTGTGAGGCCGAGGGTTGTCTCGCAGAAGTGGCGGTCATGGCTTGCAGTCCCGGTCAGCCAGTTGGCTCCCCAGCCGGATGCCAGCGCGCCATTGAGAAGTGACAGGCAGACGGCACCTGCGGAATAGGTCTGTTCGATGGCCGGGATCTTCTCGGACAGGACGGGCGATTCGACGACGATGACGGCGCTGACGCCCTGGTCGAACTGCGCTCTTGCCTTGGCTGCCGCGTCGTCGTCCTGCCCAGAGCGCCGCGCCGCCGCCTCGGCTGCGTCTGCGAGCCGGGCCATGGCGTCGCCCTCGGCCACGATGAAGCGCCAAGGCTCCAGCTTGCCGTGATCGGGCGTGCGCGCGGCGATGGTGAGAAGCTCTGTCATCTCCTGCCGGTCAGGCCCCGGGGCCTTGAGTGTCTTTGCGGGGCGCGACCGGCGGGTCTGCAAGAACGAGACGGCTTCACTGAGGGGTTGCGGCATGTAGAAACTCCTGACTTCTTTGATCAAGATGTCGCGACTTTGCCAGCAAAGTTCAAGCCCTTCCGGCTGCAATTGATATCAGGTGCCCGATGGCGGCCAAGGTGGCATTGTGAAGAGCGAGGGCTTGCCCCCGCAGGGGCCTCTGCTTAGGGTTTTTGCAGGCCTCCCTTGCGCCCTCGGCTGCTGTGACGCGATTGCGCCGGGCGCTGGCAGGCGCATGGCAAAGGCAGGCGCCTGGTCCACGACTGGCTCCGAACCCGATCTGGAGATGACAATGACAACCAAGACGCGCGGCAGAACTCATGTGCACCAGGCTGCGAAGATGTATGCGCGTGAATATCGCGAAGGCAGCTTGAGCCGCCGCGAACTCCTAGCACGCGCCACGGCGCTTGGCGTGACGGTGAGCACGGCCTACGCTTTGGGCGGCCTCGTGGCACCCGCAAGAGCGCAGGCGCGCAAGGCCGGTGGCACGCTGCGCATCCAGCAGGAAGTGCGCGCCCTCAAGGATCCGCGCACCTACGACTGGCCGCAGATCGCGAATTTCTCGCGGGGGTGGCTTGAATATCTCGTGCGCATCGATTCCGAAGGCGCCGTGGAGGGCCGCCTGCTGGAAAGCTGGGAGGTCAACGCCGATGCCACGCGATACATGCTCAATGTGCGCAAGGGCGTCAAATGGAACAACGGGGATGATTTCACGGCCCATGACGTGGCCCGCAATATCACCGGCTGGTGCGACAAGTCCGTCGAGGGCAATTCGATGGCTGGCCGGATGGCGAGCCTCATCGACCCGTCCAGCGGCAAGGCCGCGGAGGGTGCGATCCAGGTGGTGGACAGCCACACGGTCAGGCTCGATCTGTTGCAATCCGACATCACGATCATCGTCGGCATGGGCGATTATCCCGCCGCGATCGTGCACAAGGACCACGACCCCGAGGACATGATCGGCAAGCCGATCGGGACCGGGCCCTATCTGCCCGAGAGCCTCGAGCCCGGTGTCAGGGGCATGCTCGTGAAGAACGACGCGCATGACTGGTGGGGGCCCGAGCAAGATGCCACGCTGGACAGCATCGAGTTCGTCGATTTCGGGACCGACCCGATGGCCTTCGTCGCTGGAGCGACTGCTGATGAATTCGACATGACCTACAGGGTCGACGGTGAATTCATCGAGGTGTTCGACTCGCTCGAAGGCTGGGTGAGGTCGGAGACGCAGACGGCCAACACCATCGTCATTCGCGGCAACCAGAAGGCTGAGGTCGACGGCAGGCAGCCCTATGCCGACCAGCGCGTGCGCAGGGCGCTGGCCATGGCTGTCGACAACGCGATCTGCCTCGAGCTGGGCTTTTCGGACAATGGCACCGTCGCGGACAACCACCATGTTGCGCCATTGCATCCCGAGTATGCGGATATCGGCCCGCCGAAGCTTGATCCGGCGGCGGCGAAGGCGCTGATGGACGACGCGGGCATGGGCGACTTCGAGCATCAACTTGTTTCGATTGATGACGAATGGCGCAGGAATACGACCGATGCCGTCGCCGCGCAGCTGCGCGATGCGGGCTTCCTGGTGAGACGGATCGTGTTGCCCGGCGTGACCTATTGGGAGAACTGGGCGAGATTCCCCTTCAGTTCGACCGAATGGAACCACCGTCCCCTCGGCGTGCAGGTGCTTGCGCTGGCCTATCGCTCGGGCGAGGCCTGGAACGAGAGCGGCTTCACGAGTGAAGAGTTCGACAGGCTCCTGGGCGAGGCCATGTCGCTCGCCGATGCAGACCGGCGCCGCGGGATCATGGCAAAGCTCGAGGCTATTCTCAGGGATGAAGGTGTCATCATCCAGCCTTTCTGGCAGACGCTGACGCGCCATCACAAGGCAGGCATCATCGGCGGTGAGATGCACCCGTCCTTCGAGATACACGTAGACAAGCTGGGCTGGGCGGCCTGAGGCGGACAGACTCCGCGCTCAACTCCCGGACATCGCACCGGCTTCGCGTGCGATACGTATGGCGAGAAGTTTGTGGCCTTGCGCCCAGGCGTCGTCGAAGGCGACGAGCGCCTCGGTCTTGCCCGTGTCCAGAAGGATGCGCCTGATTTCTTCGCGGTTCGGAACGAGGGCCTTGCTCATTATCCATTCTCCGCGCCGCCGCCGGGCGCGTTGCCCCGCGGCGGCTTTGTTTCATCGGCTCAGGCTGCGCCCGAGACGGCACGCGCGGCCATGACGCGGATGAGATGCGCGCGGTAATCGGCATCGCCGTGAATGTCCGACATCAGGTTATCGGCGGAGACCCCAGCGCCCTTTGCAGCGGCCTCGGAGAAGTCCTTTGCCAGCGCCGCTTCCAGCGCCTCGCTGCGGAATACGCCATCGTCGCCTGCGCCGGTGATGGCGACGCGAACGTCGTCGCCTTTCCTGGCCACGAAAACGCCGACCAGCGCATAGAGCGAGGCCGGCTGCGCGAACTTGGCATAGCCTGCTGCCTCGGTCTTATCGAAGTCCACGCGCGTGATGATCTCGCCCTCTTCCAGGTCCGTCGAGAACAGGCCGGTGAAGAAGTCATCTGCCGCGATCTCGCGCTTGTTGGTCACCACGGTCGCCCCGAGCGCCAGAAGCGCCGCCGGGTAATCTGCCGCCGGGTCGTTGTTGGCGACGGAGCCGCCGAGCGTGCCCATGTGGCGCACCGCCGGATCGCCGATCCCGGCGGCGAGGCAG